>NZ_JACJDT010000029.1:0-57697 GCF_014163675.1 Pseudoalteromonas sp. SR44-5 | reverse complement strand
CCACATAAAAAGCGCAGATAAGTACTGTACTTTATACACGTTCTGTTGACGGAGTTATTTGAGCAAATTATAGTCATTGATATTGGCTAAGAGTAATAATTAATTGACTGCTCACATATTCAAGGATATGAGCGACGCGCGTATATTGTTCCACTTAGCTTTGTTTAAAAGATATTAGAAAACTTAATGATAGTAATATCTTAGTTAATTTGTTAAAAATATATAAAGTATAAATATAAGTGTGGTCGGAGCAGAAATATCCGCCCTTCGCGCACTATAAAATTGTTATACAAAAAGGCTAATTCATGGATTGTGTTGTTAAGCTGAACATAAGCTATATATTAAAAGTATTGATCGGTAAGCTTGTGAGTGATTCAGATTCATGGATGGATTTAAAAACATCTGAAGAATTTAACTTATGGATAATGTTAGAAGATGGTCTCAAAGATAGAATAATATGTGAAAAACAATGCATGGGCTGTTTAGATTATCATTTAGTTAACCGTATTTTTTATGACTTCATTGAAAATATTAAAATCATCAATAATAAAAATACAGATCTTATCAATTGCTTATCAGATAAGTTCTCTTTAAAAAATGAAGAAGATCCTGTAAGTCTTGCTTTTGAATTGATATCAAACCCAGTATATGTCGAGAGACAACTTGATGAAAAAGCTCACCATCTGTACAAGCAGTACGTAAAAGGAGTCGAGCAAGTTCACTCTGCTTTAGCGGTAGGGTACTGTCAGCAAAGAATGACAGAGTTGCATGATATCATAATATCTAATTCCCATTTTGGTGAGATGCAATCTTTAAGCTATGAAGATTTTGAAGTTAGTCCTACTCTGAATACTTTCTATTTGGATCAAAATTTCGTTAGCAAGTGTGTTAACGACAAGAATTTTATGCTCCAAGTGGAAAACTATAAGAAAAGATCAAAATCCATTTTCTTATCTAGTGCATACTTGATTGAAGATGGCATAAAAATGAATAGGGTATTCCTTAAAAGTTATTTTGAACTGTTATTTGAATTAACTAACAACATATTAATTGCAAAGCAGGATCGACATCTTAAGTTTTTTAAAGAACAGATTGATTCAACCGTCGAAAGAGTTATTCTTTGGCTAGAAACTACTCGGGCGGCTGAAGGTTTAAAACTATACAAATCTTTATATAATAATTATGCATATCCTATGTTTAATCGTAAAAGTAATATTACAAAAACCTTAAATAAGGACATAAAAGTATTTTTTGCAGATATTGATGATGATTTTCATCCAGAGTCTTTTGATATGGAGTTTAATAGTCATAATATCATTCATGGGATAATGATAGGTAAAAGTTATCAATTTACAATTCAAGATATCAAAAAAGGGCATGTTACTTTTGATAGTGATTTCGATTGTATGAATAAGATTGAACAATTATCCGAATTAATGGATCTTATAAACTTTGAAACAGAATCAATTAAAGATATCAAAAAAATAAAAAGTAGCTATCAAGATACGGAACACTTAAAACATGCTTGGAAAGCTGATTATTTCATAACTGATGATGTCAAGTTAATAAAACGAGGCGAATATATTTATGCTTTGCTAGGTATTAAAACCAAGTTTTTAAAGATTAGTGACTTTAAAAAAACGATGGTAGAGTTTTACGCACATTGATTTTGCATAATCGGGTAGCCGGAGGTTTCTAACCTTCAGCCCCCAAACCACCCATAATGCACTTTTTATTAACAGGAAGTGCAATGGGCGGTTCATCTCCCGTAATAAATATTATCCAAATATCTCTCAATGACACTAAATCTTGTAAAGCTAAGTACTCATTGCCCAGCGCAATGTTAATTCCTTTTTTTAGCCCTTACTCACTCAAATAAGCCACGCAAACACCTGTAATACCTTTGTAAAATGCAATCAAAACAGCACCAAGCACTCTTTTTATATTTAACATGAAAATTAGTTATCGATTGAATCAAAATAGCAACTCGGCTATGGTTAATGCATCAATAAAAATAAATTTTAAACGAGTAATTCTACAGGCTCGTTAACCATGATAAGGATCTATGATGAGCCTGAAAAATCACTTTGAATTGCTGGCGGCCTATAATCAGCGGATGAATTTAAAGGTGTATGAGGCTTCGAGTCAGCTCTGTGCAACTAATCTGGCCCAAGACCGTGGGGCCTTTTTTGGATCCATTCTCGGAACTCTTAATCACATCATTGTTGGTGATACTATCTGGCTAAAACGGTTTGCTACCCATCCAGCCTGCTTGCGGTCTTTACAGGAGGTAGCTGATATTCCAAATCCAAAGAGCCTGGATCACATAACCTTCAATGACATTGGTAGCCTATCGGAGCACCGGTTCTGGTTGGATCGGATAATTATCAACTGGACAGCCGAGCTATCTGAAAGTGATCTGGATTTCATTCTCAGCTACCAAAACACCAAGGGGATCTCCGCTACCAAACGATATTCGAGTCTAGTTCTTCATTTTTTTAACCATCAGACTCATCATCGTGGCCAAGTTTCTACATTGCTATCGCAGGCAGGCGTGGATATTGGGGTTACTGACCTGTTGGCTGAGATTCAGGAGGAAACGCATGCATAACAAAGCGAACATGCTTTTGAGATCACCGCAATGAATCAAGAATTAAGACTATTGGAAGAAATCCTAAAGAGAAATAGCGAAGATCCTGACTCAATTGATATTGAAAATGAGGTCGATCATTATTTCTTCTTTGATGGAATTAAGAATGAAGAAGATCTCGATGAAGCATCGAGAGTTTTTGATGAACACGAAGAGATAAGGAATAGGCTTTTAAATATAGTAAGTGAAACTGACTCTATATCTAGGTGGGGTTACAGAGTACCAAAGAGTGAGCAGATTAGGTGTGATGATCAGGAACTCAAGAATTTAGTCTCCTTACACATATCGAGTCTTCGACCAATCCTTTTAGAGGAAGACTATAATGCCGAAATTATTGCCTTTATTGATAGCGGCTTTCAAGTTGAAATTGCTCCATCAGGTATAGAATTCCCTGATACATCGGATAACGAACTATTTGGTGTCCTTTATGAAGCGATTGGTGAGTATTGGATTGATAACTTCCCCTATGACAGGGAGCATTATGAAGTCTTAAAAAACTGGGCAATCTACCTTACTAAGTGTGACGAAGTTGCAACTTATTTAATGTGGCCTTTTTTGTCGAACGAAAAAGACCTAGCCCCTTGCACAATGGATGCTGGTGCTAAATTATGGAAGCTTGGTTGTAGAGATCGATTTTGGGTTAAAGATTTAGACTACGTAAGTAAAGTAGTTTATGTAAGGCCACCATGGCTAGACGAATAACCGCACATAATCGGTTAGCCGGAGGTCTCTAACCTCTAGACCACTCGATTCTAAACGCCTATTTTTGGTACTGGTGATATCACATGCTATGGCGAGTCGTTGGCTGATAAGCATTGGCTATTAGGTAATAATATCCCCAACTTCGTGAGTCTAGAATCTGTGTTACTCTAAAGCGGAGTTTTTCAAGTTAGTTGTCGCCTCAAGTTAGAGGCGACAACATTCTGACACAGGGGGCTACTAACGTCTTGATAATTATGTATGTGAGAATGCAGTATAGATAAAAGCCCAGATATAATTTCAAATGAGCTTTATTGTGTGAGTCTGTTAAAAAACGAGAACGAATTTATTCAGAATACGCTTTAATTAATTTATACAAAGTTACTTTTGTTTTAAATATGCTGGCATCATCGTGACGAAAAATACACAGCGTTTTACTATTGTGTCTATCTAAAAATAGCAAATCACCTTCGGTATTTTTACCAATAGTGAGACTTGCAGATAACATCAACATGGACCAACCGTGCCCTTTTTGATCATAAACAGTCGGACCTAAAACATCTTTTAATGTGTTTGCATATGCTTTTAAGGCGCGAACTTCGCTAACTTCCATGTCATTTATGTTAGTTAACTCAATCATCTTCTCAAAACTTAACAGTTCAAACTCTTCACCTTCTACGGTAACGGTTCTCTCTTTTTCTTTAATGAAGTTACAGTAATTTTTTGCAAATAAATTCTGCGCCAGATCAACTGTTTGTAAGATTAAATTTTCATCCATATATATCCTTATTGAATATTTTTAGAGTTTTGCTTTGGGGTGTTAGCTGATTTTGCAAAAGTATTGATAGCCTAAAAGAACAAAAGACGTCAAATATTATCTTCAGACATCAAAATAATTGACCCAGCCCTTATTGCACAAAACGTTTAATATCTTATCTATAGCGCAGTGTCTCTTAACTTCGATGTGAATAATTCACTTAAAAATATTTTGCATTGATGTTTTTTACAAACGCAAGCGCGAGATAAACTCGCGCTTTCTGTAAACGCCCTAGTACCTAATTACCTAGAGCCTAGCACCTAATTACTTATTAAATCGCTGGGTAACCAATGCGATCAGACAAGTAACCAACACTGGTGGCAAAGTAATATGAGCGATTCCAATGCATTAACGCTTTGTAATTATCATAAGCTAAATACATACGGCCATTCATATCATCAGGCATAACCAATGCCGCCGTTACATCTACGGCTGGTAAATCAGTACCATCCATTTTACGTACACCTAAAGCTTGCCAATCAGCTAACGAACGCTCTGAATCAGCCCAAAACTCTAACCATTGAGTACGTGTTTTAGTGCCACGTTGCAATACATAGCTAGGTTCGAAGCTCTGTGGTAACTTAATTTGACGACCCCAAGTAAGATCACTATTCCAGCCAGCTTGCTTTAAATAGTTAGCTATTGATGCAAAGGCATCAACTTGGGTAGTCCAAATATCTTTTCGACCATCTTTATCATAATCTACCGCGTAGGCATTAAATGAGGTTGGCATAAATTGCGTTTGCCCCATTGCACCTGCCCATGAACCATTGAATTTATCTAAAGTAATGTGCCCTTCCTTTAAAATATCAAGCGCGGCCCATAGTTGGTTTTTATACATAGTTTCGCGACGGCCATCAAAAGCCAGCGTGACTACCGATGAAATAACGTTGTGACCACCTTGGATTTTACCAAAATTACTTTCAAGGCCCCATAACGCAACAATAAAGCGTGCCTGCACGCCGTACTCGGCTGCAATTTGTTCTAAAATATCTTTATTTTCAGCGTATAGCTTTCGTGCACGGTCAATTTTCCATTGTGGCACACGCTTTGGTAAGTAAGTCTCTAAGGTTTCTTTAACTTCAGGCTGATTTTTATCAGCAGAAATTACCTTTTCTTTAAAGTGTGCTGTAGCGAAAGCATCTTCAATTAATTGACTATCGTAGCCTTTTTGTGCTGCTTCTTGTTTTAAACCTGCAACATATTCATCAAATTGTGCTTGGGTCTTGGCCAGTGCCGATGTACTGATACAGGCACTACATAAAATTGCAGCCAATTTAGTCATTATATGTTTAGTCACTATCAACTCCATTTTGTTTTCTATGCTCAGCTAGTAAGTTAGCTTCAGGTGGCGGTAACTGGAGATAAAACCCGACATCAGTTAATGATTTCTCAACTAAACTTAAATCAGCCCCGCCTAAATGCGTTCGTTTTGCTAAATTAATTAACATTACGTAATGAGGTTGACCGAACATAGCCATTAAAGGTTCCGGTACCTTGCTAAAATCATCTCTTTTTTCTACAAAAAGGAAGGTATCCGCTTTTTTCTTACTTTTATATACCGCAGTCAGCATTATGACCCTATAAAATCTTGCTTAACAGTGCTGCACACTATAACATGAGAGTCATAATAAGTTAGAAAAATTAGATTAGAAATTTCACCTTATCCATATAAACACAGGCCTTATTCAGCCTGCGTTTATCTAAAATTGATTTCTGATCACACTATTCAATTGAGCGTGTATGTCGGACCAAACTTTTGAGCTAAAAGGGAATCTTTTTACGTTATCAGTTTTACATCTTTATAGTACTGATATAAACCTGTTAGCTGAGCAACTGTATATAAAAATTGCCCAAGCCCCTCGTTTTTTTGAGGGTGCTCCTATTGTTGTTAATTTAATTGAGATAAAAAATAATCTTGTTGATTTTGTTCATCTAAAGTCTTTATTAGAACGAATGAACTTTAATGCTGTTGGAGTCTGTAATGGCTCTGATGAGCAACATACGCAAGCCAAAGCCGCTGGGCTCTCAGTTTTAAATTATTCACAAGACGTTAAGAGTGAACCTGTTACAAAGCAGAGTAATACTTCAATTGTTGAGAAAACAGTTTACTTACCTGCCCAAGTTATCAATGGCACAGTGCGCTCTGGTCAACAAGTGTATGCTAAAGACCGTGACCTAATCGTTATTGGTGCGGTAAGCCATGGTGCAGAAGTGATTGCTGATGGCAATGTACATATTTATGGCACATTACGTGGTCGCGCAATAGCAGGCGCACAAGGTTACAACGAAGCACGTATTTTTTGCCAAAAATTAGAAGCAGAACTTGTTTCTATCAATGGCAACTACTGGATCAGCGATTCTCTGCAAGGTGAGTTCTGGGGCAACGCTGCACAAATCCAACAAAAAAATGAATCATTAGAAATTTCAGCTTTGGTTAAAGGATAAATCTTATGGCAAAAGTCATTGTCGTTACGTCAGGTAAAGGTGGTGTAGGTAAAACTACATCAAGTGCTGCAATTGGCACAGGTTTAGCACTTAAGGGCTATAAAACAGTCATTATAGATTTTGATATCGGTTTACGTAACCTTGATTTGATCATGGGCTGTGAACGTCGTGTTGTCTATGATTTTGTTAACGTTATAAACGGTGAAGCAAATTTAAATCAAGCACTTATCAAAGATAAACGGGTAGATAAATTATTTTTATTACCTGCTTCACAAACTCGCGATAAAGATGCTTTAACTCGCGAAGGTGTTGAACGCGTATTAAACGAGCTGAAAAAAGACTTTGATTATATCGTCTGTGATTCGCCAGCAGGGATTGAAGCCGGCGCTATGATGGCAATGTACTTTGCTGATGAAGCAATTGTAACAACGAACCCTGAAGTATCATCAGTTCGCGATTCAGACCGTATTTTAGGTATTTTGCATAGCAAATCTAAACGTGCTGAAGAAGGACTTGAAAACATAAAAGAACATTTATTACTGACTCGCTATAACCCAGAGCGAGTAGCCCGAGGTGAAATGCTGTCAGTTGAAGATGTGCAAGATATTCTTTCTATCGAATTGTTAGGTGTAATACCTGAATCACAAGCGGTATTAAGTGCATCAAACTCAGGCCAGCCAGTTATATTAGATACAGAGTCTGATGCTGGACAAGCTTATGCCGATGCAATTAATCGCTTATTAGGTGAAACAGTCGAATTTCGCTTCTTAGATGTAGAAAAGAAAGGTTTGTTCAAACGGATATTTGGAGGTTAACGTGTCACTACTTGACTACTTCCGCTCAGAAAAGAAAAATACAGCGTCACTAGCAAAAGAGCGATTGCAGATCATTGTTGCGCATGAGCGCTCACAGCGTGGTACACCTGATTACTTGCCACAATTGAAACAGGATATTCTTGATGTTATCCGTAAATACGTCAACATCAGTAATGACGCGGTTCAAGTCCAATTCGATCAAAACGAAGATGACTTAGCGGTATTAGAACTCAACGTCACTTTACCTGACGAAGAGAAAGAAAAGAAATAACTAAAAGGGCGCTATTACAGCGCCCTTTTCACATTTTAATAGCATAAAAAATCTAATGTTTATTTTAACTACTTAGCTTCATTATTTAATTAAAGTCTGATTAATAAACCTTGCAATTTAAATAAAATAGGCATCCCAACTAAAGAATACCCTTTAAATTTATATTATAAATTATAATTTTTAGAAACTATAATTAGCACCTAAATAAAAACGTCGTCCTGAATACTGGTTATAAGTAAAGCGATTACTTTGTTTCCAATAACCTTCCTCAACTTCCTCAGTTAAGTTAACCACAGAGGCTGTTAATGACAACTGCTCAGTCAAACTATAAGCCGCATTAACATCTAACTGGCCATAATCTTTCGTATACATGTTGTAACCTTTATGGATGCCATTTGCACGATCATCTTTCCAGTTATAAGATGCCCTTACACTAAAGTCATCATTTTCAAAATACACTGAAAGATTATATTGGTGTTTGGCTGTTCCTGGGATTTCAGCATCTGTTTTTTGTCCATTCGTTGAAACTTGGCTGGTGCTTGTATCTGTAAAAGTATAGTTAGCTAACACCCCAAAGCCACTCTCGAAAGAGTGTTGAAAAAACAACTCAACCCCTTGTGATTGAGCGTCACCACCGCCAACTTTAGTATTCATTTCAACTTCTATGGGGCCATTACAACAATCATGCTCTCGTTGAACTATTTCAACAGCAGAAATGGGCAAATTAGCAATATCTTTAGTAAAGTATGTAGCACCTAGTGCTGAGCCTTCACCGTAATACCATTCGATACCTAGATCGAACTGATCAGAAATCATTGGATCTAGGCCTGTATTTACAGATGTACCAGTTCCTCGCCCTGTCCAAGAGTCTGGTGAGTTTATATTAACAGGAGGACCATATGACTCAGCTTGGCTCAGGTCAGAATAGCCTACACGAGACATCGTTCTGGCAGCAGCAAATCGAACAACAACATCTTCATTCGCATCCCATGCAAGGTTAAAGCTTGGTAATAATTCACCATCATCGCTGCTGCGTTCATTAGGCGTAGTGTCATTATTATCTTGACCAATAACATCATCATACGTAAGCGTACTTAAATCGGTATTGACATAGCGTACACCGAGATTGCCGCGAAAGTCCTGCCACTGGAAATTACTTTGCGCATAAACAGACCAAATATTTTCTTCTAGTGTATATGTCCCAGCTAAAGATGGCACAACGGTTTGCGTAAAGTTATTGCGTAGATAACTATCTAATGCAGCAAAATCAAATGCTAAAAAGTTAAAAGCGCCAGTGTTTCCGGCACTGTTATCTACCACGGTATTGCTTACTAACGTTTCTGGATCAGGATGAAAATCTGGGTTATGAAACCATTCGTTTCCGGACAAATAACCACGGTAACCACCGTTATCAGCGATGCCATCATCCCAACGAAAATCATTTTTAATCCCCTTAATTTCATGATTGCGGTATTTAGCCCCAACAAAAAAGGTAGTAAAAATCCCTGTATCGATATCAAATTGCAGATCAGCTTGTGCGTAATCTTCAGTATCTTTATTTTCAGAAGAGTAGGAATCAAACCAGTCATAATATTGATAAGCTTGTTTATCAGACGCTAGATCGGTTGATACTTCATAGCTTGGTTTACCACCCACGGTTGACCACAACCAGCTATTCACAGATCCTTGGCGTGCATCTATATTAGCATAAGTTTCACGTGAAGTTCCGCCTTCAGCCTCTGTATGGCCGATTTTAAAAGTAGCAGTAAATATATCCCCATAATATTTGGCTTCAAAATCAAAACTATCTGATTTAGAACCACCGATCCTTTCTCTCCCTGTTAATTGAGGAGACAATAAGCCACGGCGAACGGCTACGCCATTATTGACATCAGCATCTCCCCAGTTATTATCATTAAGTAAACCATTATCTGCATTACCGTAAGCTACAACCGTATCACCGTCTAAAACAACGCCGTAATAGGGGTTATGATTGTCATTCCATTCCGCAAACAATACGCTCTGCGACGATGAGTCATAATCTAATTTTGCACCAAAGTAGTTCAGGTTTAAGTCTAATTTATCTGTAGGCATCCATTGAATAGCGACTTGATAACCATCGCGTGTGCGATCTTCTGTTGAGTTACCTGCACTCATTGCACGAGGTGCCCATACATTGTTGTAAACTTCGCCTGTTGCTTGGTCAACAATGGCAGGACGCTCTGCCCCTTCGACTGTGTCAGAATGAAAGCGCCAGTGCGAAGCATTATTAGTAATGGTTGTTACCGTTTTATCTTGGCGAGTAAACCCGGCAAGTACACCAAAATTTGATTCATCATTTTTCCATGAATACAGCACATTCACTTGTGGTTTGGTGTCTTCAGACACATCATCATAGGTTGCCTCTAGACTAAGTGCGCCTGAGTTAGCCTCCATATCTAATGGCTTGCGGGTGTGCAATATAACAGTCCCACCAATCCCCCCTTCATCTATACGCGCTTCTGCACTTTTAAATACTTCCACACTACTAATCATACTGGATGGCAACAACGTATAATTAAAACTTCGAGTGGGCACATCAGCCCCAGAAGAAGCAATATAATTGCCATTTAACTGTGTGAGGGTCCAATCTGGTGATGTGCCACGAATACTCACTCGACTGCCTTCACCACCGTCACGGTCAATCAATACACCTGAAACTCGTTGCAATGAATCAGCAACATTTTTATCTGGAAATTTACCGATATCTTCAGCTGTTATCGCATCAACAGTTGCATTAGAGAGTCGTTTTATTGCTAAATTTTCAGCAGTTGAAGAACGAATACCTCTCACTTCAATCACTTCAAAGTCATCGTTATTTTGATTATCTTTTTGATCTGCATACGCGACATTGCAGGCAGCCATTAATGCTAAAAATAATACTGATCTATTAAATTTTCGTGAAAGTTCAGTTGATTTATTAATGTTACTATAATCAGCCATACCAATCTCCATCATTGTGTGTGTTATATTTCACTCAGTAAATTTCTAGTTACGTCGAGTGATTTATTATATCTTTACAGCCACTAACTCATGCGGTTAATAAATTGTAAAGGTCACAGTTAGGATAAGGTTACTGTATATAAAGTGATAATATATTTTCGGTGTGAATCAGTATAAAATCGGCGTAAGCCACAATAAAAAACAATTTAAACGGTAAATATTCACCCTTTACTTTATATAAAATTATTCAATAAAAATCATAATTAAAAATTTCGTTGCTTCCTTAATAATTCACAAAATACTCGCCGCATCTAGTAATTTACTTCCTGTCTTAGAGGTTACTGCATAATTAAAACCAGGTTGAATACAATAAGAGCCATATTCACCAGATTTACTCAAGGCTAAAAAACCGACTTGAAACTGTTTATAATCACCCAGCTTGTGGGCAATTCGCTCAACTGCAGCCTTGCACGCTTGAGTAGGTGTCATACCTTGGCGCATCATTTCAACTACTAAATGGCAGCCTACCGTTTTTATCATCAACTCGCCCATGCCCGTTGCCGTTGCAGCACCGACTTCATTATCAACGTACAAACCTGCACCTATAATGGGCGAATCACCTACTCTGCCTGACATTTTAAAGGCCGCGCCACTAGTGGTACACGCCCCAGATAAATCGCCACTACTATCAAGCGCTAACATGCCGATTGTGTCGTGGTTTTCAATATTGATCACGGGCGCATATTTTGATTCCACCAGCCAATCTTGCCAGGCCTTTTTAGCTTGCGGGGTTAATAAGTTTTCTTCTATAAACCCTTGTGATTTAGCAAATTGCAGCGCCCCTTCACCTACTAACATCACATGCGGGGTGTTATCCATCACTAACCGGGCAACCGAGATGGGATGCTTAATATGTTGTAAACATGCAACAGAGCCGCAGTTTTGATTTTCATCCATAATGCAGGCATCGAGGGTAACGTTCCCTTCTCTGTCTGGATAACCACCATATCCTACTGTCATCACATTCGGGTCTGCTTCAGGAATTCGCACACCGGCTTCCACAGCATCAATGGCTTTACCATGCTCAGCAAGTACCTGCCACGCGGCTTTATTAGCCGCTATACCATGTTGCCACGTTGAGACGACGATAGGCTTATTAACTTTACTTTTAGCTACTGTCTTAAACGGTATTAATGCAACAGCACTTGAAATAGCTGATAACTTTAAAAAGTCACGTCTGTTAGTGATCATTATTGTTCCTCATTAAATTTGCGAGCATCGGCTGTAAATCAAAAGCAAGCGATTTAATTTAACCACGACTTGCATATAGGGTTGGTATATCTGTTTAATCTTTAACTGAGCGTATATTTAAAGACTGTTGAAAACGTTCACTCCAATAATGAGTTCGTTTTAAATAGTAATCAGCAGCTAAAGGGCCGTAATCAAGATACTTATAGTCACCCACTTGCTTCTCAATCGCAGGCTCGATCTGAGTCCCTTCGTGCCATTCATTAAATGAGGTCACTCCGATAAAGGTTGGAGCCACTGCAATTGCTTTTTTAAACATCGTGTCGTAGTACTTTCCAGCTTCGCGTGCTCTGAAGTTTTTTTTGTTCCACGGACGAATTCTATCGTCTGCATACCCAGGACCGACACTTGGAATAAATAGTTTATTATGTTGCTTTGCCCACTTAGCTAGGTATGGCCAGTTTTTAGTGGTACTGCCATAAACAAACCCATCAACAGCAAAGTAGGTATAAAAGCCATCCATACCACTGTTTAAAAAGAATGACTCCTCACCTTCATCAACCCACAGCCCTATAAAGTTAGCATCATACGTTTTACCTCTGACTGTTAATTCGCCTTTTGGTAGCAACACCTTCTGCCATTCACTGATTGGCATTTTGTATGAGTCATAAACATAATATAATGGCTTGCCTTGGTAATGATATAAAGCGGGATGTTGCCCAAAGCGCTGGTCTAGCTGTTTTACTACCTGTAAAAATTCAGCCGCACTGTGATAGATAGGTTCAATATGGAAGTTAACTTTAAGGCCGATTTTAGCGGCTTTATCCATAAAAACTGGCACTGAACTGGTACCAAAATCGCTATCGCCCCACCAGCTTAATATAATTACGCTAACTCCTGCTTGTTTCATCATCGCTAAATGGGTATCCATAAGTGCTTCGTCGTTTGCACTGTAAGTACCTAATTCAGGATAAAAATTAGCACCAATGTCATCGCCGCCAGGGTAGCCTTTACGTCCAACAATAGGTTGATCACCGTAAGGTAATACCTGATGATTCCAGTGCGCCCATTGACCATCAACTTTTAAGTTGCCATACCAACTGTAATAAAATATATGCAGACCACGCTGTTGTGATCCGGCTGCAGATCCAGCAGTCACATAAAAACTGCATAATAAAAAGCTTATTAAGATGGCCGGGCACCTTATTAATCGTGAAAGTTTATTCTTAAACAACATATTATTTACCTTTTCACCTAAAAACAGGCAGCTTGAAGCGCTATTTAGCACCTACAAGCTACCAAACAATCAAAACTAAAATGGTTGCTGTGGGCCTATTAGTTCAAGTTCAGAAACGTGAACTTGCTGAGCATCACCATTGTTAGCACTAATACTTAAGCGATATAAGCTAAAGGCAAAACCATTCCCTATTGTAAAGAGACGTCGTTGATTCAATTGTTCAAATTCCTCGTCTTTAAAGCTCGCTATTTCTAACCATGTTTTACCGCCATCATTTGAGCCTTGTAAGGTGAAGTTTTTCGGATCTTTGTTGTTACTATCACTGCCATTCGTGATTGCGATATTAGTGACAATCTGTGCTTGAGGTAATGCAACATCAAGCCATACAGGCATAGTTTCAGTGGCTGCCGTCCATACCGTCGCTTTATCATCATCCGTTGCATTACTTTCTACCACTCCCTCTTGCTCGCCAGTACCTGCAAGGACTGATGAGGCAGTTGCAGAATGATCAACTGAAGCAACCTGCGGACCTATTAGCTCGATCTCTGCTATTTGCATCAGCGTATCGTCGCCACGGTTTTTAGTTATATTGAAGCGATAAAAACTAAAACCTAAATCGTTAGTAAAAGTGAAAACACGTCGTTGAAAACGCTGTTCAAAGTTCTCACCTAACCAAGCACCAAGTGTGATCCAATTTTCACCATCATTTGACGCTGCTAAGTTAAAGTTTTGCGGATCGCGTGAGTCAGCATCGTTTGCACTTGTTAGTGCCAGCTTATTAACCGCTGTCGTAGTAGTGAACTGTACCATTGCCCAAGATGGATTTTCAGCGCTTGGCGCGCCAGTCCAATCATTATGGTCCAACCATTTGCTATCAACATCACCATCGAACGCTTTAACACCCGCCTCACCATCACCAATCTGATTACGAACAGTAATTATTGCATCGGCTGATAACGCATGATTTAAATCTGCCACTTTAGGTCCTACCAAGGCAATCTCAGCAATTTTTACCCCAGCGCCAGCGGCGGTTTTAGTTATGCTTAAACGATAGCTAGAAAATGCCAGTGTATTATTGGTCGCAAACGATAACCTTTCACCACGACGTTCGAATTTTTCATCTGAATAATCAGCTAAATGAACCCATGTTTGCCCATCATCATTACTTGCAGCAAGTGAAAATGTAGCGGGATCACCATCTGCGTTTTGAGCATCTGAGATCAGTACTAACTTATCAACGGCAGCGGCTTGTGCGAGCGTAGCTGTTATCGAAACGGGTACTTCAGTTGAAGGCACATCAGAGACCCAACTTGTGTCGTCATTATTATCAAATGCCAGTGCATAACTCTCACCTGCACTTGCAGATATTACAGCACTGCCAATTGGTTCTGCGTGATCAACACTTGCATTTATAGGCCCCACAAAAGCAATCTCTGATAACTGCATTAAACCATCATCACCTCTATTTTTAGTGATATTTAAACGATATGAGTAAAATTCTAAACCATTGTCAAAACGAAACTCACGTCGTTGGAAACGCTCATCAAAGTTCTCACCAATAAATTTAGCCAAGGTTAGCCAGTTTTCGCCATCGACAGAACCTTGAATATTAAAGTTTTGAGGATCTCGAGACTCAGCATCATTAGCACTCGTAATGAACACGCTATTAACAGCATGTTTTTCAGCGAAATCAACTTGGATCCAAGATGGGTCTTGCTCACTTGGCGCACCTGACCAATCATTATGATCAAGCCACTTGGTGTTCGTGTCACCATCAAATGCTTTACTTTCAGCTTCGTTGTCACTTATGCGATTACGAGCTGTGATCGTTGCTGTAGCAAGATTTTCAGCATTGGTAATTTCTTTAACAGGGCCACTAGATGCGGCACTTTCAAGAAAAGGGAGCGCAACATCAATGACATCCTCAGCTGATAGCGCTAATTTATCTAGGTAAGGAAAACCAGCAATGGTTTTCAACATTCGCTCACGCAATGGCTGTAAAGCGACTACATCCCCGTCATTGGCTAAGTTAATCGCGCTAATAAGTTCGTTAATAACACCCGCGACAGTTTCATCTTTACTAATACTTGCAAATACTGCGTTAGCTAAAGAAAGTTTAATAATATTAATGTCGGCCAATTGGTCAATACAATTACCTTCACTATCGCAATCTTGGCCTACTACAAAATTATCGTAGCTTTCGGCACTGATCAATTGGGTTTTAAATACATTGGCTTTACTGTCGATCCCCAGTGCTTTTAGTACTAAACGCGAGTTATCCGATAAAGCTAATTCATATAACTCACGCACAGCAACATTTAAACCATTGACAATACCTTGCTCAACTAA
The DNA here is from genome assembly GCF_014163675.1 of Pseudoalteromonas sp. SR44-5. Taxonomy (NCBI): domain Bacteria; kingdom Pseudomonadati; phylum Pseudomonadota; class Gammaproteobacteria; order Alteromonadales; family Pseudoalteromonadaceae; genus Pseudoalteromonas; species Pseudoalteromonas sp. SR44-5. The sequence continues at coordinate 42,181 of NZ_JACJDT010000029.1, read as the reverse complement.
GTTAGTAGCGGTTGTAGTTAAAGCATTTACTTGAAAATTAGCGTCTGCTACGCCATCACTTGTGGATGCGAAAGGCACATCAACATATGTTAAAGTCGCTAACTGCAGGTCAGCAATCTCAGTGCCACTGATCTGTTCACCGATTAGGTGTTCAGCACAGCTGGGCGCATCACAGATCATCGTTGAGTTAGCATCCGTATTAACGGTCATCTTAAACATACCGTTAATACCAAAGCCTTGTTGACTTTCTATGCTCAGATTTACCATACCAGCAGCATCGGTTTGACTATTAGACGTCACCTTAATATCTGAGCCATTCATTTGCTTTACAGTGACCGTTGCAAAACCTAATGTCCCTTTCACTGCACTACCGGTAATATCAGCAGAGGTAATATCAATTTTTGCTGGGATATCAGTCGGATCCGGATCATCAGCACCACCACATCCTGATAGGCCGATCATTGCTACCAGCATAATGCTAGATATTTTACTAAGTTTGGGCTTATTCATGTTTATTCCTCTATACGATTTTGGTTATTTGTTCCGTCTCACCTTGCGCTATTAAAAGCGGTAAGTTGCACCTGCGTAAAAACGACGACCACTGTATGCATTTTGAATAAAGCGGTTTTTAGTATCGTCACCTAGATGCATGTAAGTATCTGATTGAGTGAGGTTAATAACGGAAGCAGATAACACGAGAGCATCAGTCAAGTTATAACTTGCATTGACGTCTACCTGATCATAGGCTTCATTGTAATAGTTCATTTCCCATGAGGCGTTGTAGCCTTGAACCGTTGGACCGCGCTTATTGTATGAGGCGCGAACACTGAATAAGTCATCTTCATAAAATACCGATAAATTCATTTGGTATTTAGAACTACCTATCAAAGGTGACTCTCCCACCTTTTCGCCATCAAGCTCTACATTGGCTTGATTAGTGTTATTGCGGGTATAATTAGCATAAAGACCAAAGCCATTATCAAAGAAGTGTTGGATAAAAAACTCAGCCCCTTCAGAAGAAGCATTCGTACCATTAGCTACAGTGCTAAAATCCCTAACTGCAAAATTGTCGCCACTGACATTTACTTGCTCATCACCTGCGTTAGGTAAATTAAATGAAATGTCCGGTGCACTGCGGGTAACATCAATTATTAAAGGCACAACAAAGTTATCAACATCTTTTTTAAATAACGCAATACCAAAGCCAGAGCCAGCTCCGTAGTAGTATTCTAAAGACATATCAAATTGGGTTGACTCAAATGGCGCTAGCTGGTTATTACCACCGGATCCTGTCCACCCTTCGCCATCAATAATTGCATCAAAATTGTCTGCCGATGAGCGATCCGTTGAGTATTCATTCGACGTGTACGTTAAAGTCTGAAACTGGCCTAAATCATCATAACCAGGACGAGCCATGGTTTGTGATGCCGCTCCACGTAGTACCCAGTTGTCATCGATATCCCAGACTATATTAAAGCTGGGCAGTACCTTTGTTTCTGTACTCTCTTTTTCAATAAAAACAAAGTCTTCTACACGTTGTTGGTCGATTGGTAATTCATTGCCATTGTCGTCCTTCCAATCTAATCGGTAGGTGATTTTATCTGATGATCCGGTGGTCGTTTTGGTGCGCACTACGCGTACACCCAAGTTACCCCGTACTTGTGAAAAACGATAATCAGCTTGCATATAAGCCGCTGTAATTTCTTCTTCAACACTATAAACATAGTTAGGTTCTATACGCGTATAATGAACAAAGTTTTCATTTAAATGATCTTGGTATTTATGCCAGTTTACAGCTGGGAATAAGTTCGTATTAATTACATCAGACAAGTTACCTAATGAATCTGAATAAATTAAATCTGCAATATCCGGTATGCCGCCATTTTTAGAATAATCATCATCTAAATCAATGGTGCCTTCAGCTTCACCTTTTGCTATATCAAAATCTGGGGAGAGATAAAAGCTGTTGCGAGTATCGCGATGAATTTTACCTTTGCGATATTTCGCACCAAAATGCAACGTTTCAATTACGCCATAATCCACAAAATAGTCAAAATCAATCTGTCCGTAATCTTCTTCTTGAGTACCGGTCACAAAACTAGAATCGGTGGCTGTTACATCGGGTTCGCCACCAATGCCTGCAGCCAAGTTACTGATCATACTTGGATCCATATAGGTGGTCATGCGCCCATCAGAAAAATCGTAACCATAGTAAAGCGAGGATTCATTTGCATAATAAGCGGCACGATACTTTTGTGAAGGGCCACCTTCAGCTTCGGTATGGCCCAGCACTAGTTTAACGTTGTAATTATCACCTTCGTATTTAGCATAAAAATCATATGTATCAGAGCTGGATTCTTCAATCGTATATTCACCATTAATACGTGGAATAGGAGAAACAGCCTGAGTGCCTGATGCACCAACAGAGTAGTCTATACCTGTAACAAACTGAGACTCTTCATCAACACGGACATCGGTCCAGAAATTATCGTTATTGTTCCATTCTGGGTATTCTAATTGATTTAAAATTGAGTCTTGGCCCAATTTAAAATTAAAATAATTAAAGCCAAGCTCTAAGTTACTAGTTGGTCGCCATTGAGTAGTAAACTGGATCCCAGTTCGATTTCGCTCTTCGTTTAAGACTTCCTGAACCATACTTTGAGCAGCATAACCTTGCGCCCCGTCTTCAACCATTTGATTATCTTTCATTTCAGAATAAAGATAATTTTTATTCATGATATTGATACGCGAGCTTTGTGAGCGATTAGTGCGGTCTTGTTTTGTATAACCCACTAAAACCCCAAAGTCTTCATCATCATTTTTCCATGAATAAATACCGCTAAATTGAGGTTCATACTTATCGGTAATATCAGAATTACTGGTTTCAAAATTAATGATCCCAGAGTTTTTATCCATATCTAGAGGCTTACGGCTATACAACAAGACCGTACCGCCGATTCCGCCCTCATCAAGGCGAGCTTCTGAAGATTTATATACTTCAACGCGTTGGATCATAGTTGCAGGTAATAATGCGTATGAAAATGAACGCGATGGTTCACCGGGCGACGATGCTATAAAGTTGCCATTTAATTGGGTGAAGGTTAAGTCCGATGATAAACCACGAATACTGACAGAGGCGCCCTCACCGCCATCCCGTTGTATAATGACCCCTGGCACACGTTGCAATGAGTCCGCGACATTCTTATCTGGGAACTTACCAATATCTTCTGCGGTAATGGCGTCAACGGTTGCATTAGACAACCGCTTAATCGCTAAGTTTTCAGCTGCCGAGGCGCGAATGCCTCTAACTTCAATTACTTCTAGGTCGTTTTCTGGTGCTTTTTGTTCTTCTTGTGCGTATACGCCATGACAGTTTGCCATCAACGCTAGCAGCAATGCAGATTTCTTAAACCGCCGTGCAAGATCCGCCGATTCACGACTGTTCTTATTATTGGTCATGTTTATCTCCAGTATTATTGTGTGTGGTTAGTTGTGTTAAAGCACTTTAAAACCCATGATAATCCCTGTGGGTAAACCTTAAGGCATTTCAGAACTGGGTTAATAGCTTGTTAAACTGCTTTTCAAGAATAGGGTTCTGTCGAAGAAAGTGATAATAGAAATTCGGTTGCCTCTAGGACAAAATCGGCGTTAAGGTTAAAAAAAGATCCAATCAGTGCTGAGCTAGTTTATAGTCATCAACTTAAATTAATGGCATATAAAAACACTTTTCATATTCATGAAAAGTAAAAAACAAAAATAAACAACTGATTTATAACTGAGTTTTATTTATTCTGATAGTATCAACTATTATTAAATATTTTATTGTTAACAACATCGCTGGTATTTTGGAACGAAACAATGCGTAAAAATTTAGAAGTCTGTTTAAACGCAGATGATCATATTCAGTTAGCTGATAATGTAAAAACCGCATTTACAGCTGGCGCCTCTAGAATTGAACTTTGCAGCACAATGCAACTTGAAGGTCTCACTCCTAGTGCAACAGCAATGACTATCGCAGCTCATGCAATGCCCTCAGAAGGCGAGTTGCTTATCATGATACGACCTGTTGCGAATCAATTTATTGTTGATGCAACAATACTGAAGCTAATGCTTACACAAATAGCACACGCGGCGCACGCAGGTGCTACCGGTGTTGTTTTTGGTGCGCTAAACGCCAATGACGTTGATATCGCAGCTACCACATCGCTTATTGCCTGCGCACATAAATATAATTTAGCAACGACATTTCATCGCGCTTTTGATTGTATAGCAGACAGCGAACAGGCAATTGGCCTATTAACTGAACTGGGCATTGATCGTATCCTCACAAATGGCACTAAATGGACTGATGATAAAGGCGTTATGCAAGGTCTTAATCATTTACAAACAATCATTAGCCACGCCAATGATCATATAGAAATTGTTATTGGTGGTGGCGTAACCACTGATAATGCAAGTACACTTTGGCAACTTGCCAACAATAATTTAGTGTCACTACATGCCTACTCCGGCGTACACAACAAGGATGGCTGGGTGGATCCGTTATTAATTAACGCAATTTTAAATCAACGAACTAACGAGCAGGCTAAAAATGACTAACCACTTTCAACCGCCGCTGTATTTAGGTATTGATGGCGGCGGTACAAAATGCCGAGTCAGGCTTGAAAACGCACAAGGCACCCTACTTGCAGAGGCAGTAAGCGGTGCAGCAAATATTGCAACCTCTGTTGAAGTGGCGCAGCAATCCATTATTGATGCAACAACACACGCATTACAACAGGCTGGTTTAGGGCTATCAACACTTGGGGCAATTTATGCCTATGCCGGACTCGCTGGCGCTGGCATTGCCGGTGCAAATAAAAAGATGGCACAGTGGCAGCATCCATTTGCACAATTTAACTTTTCAACTGACTTACACATAGCCTGCCAAGGTGCCCATGGTGATAACAGTGGTGCGATTATTATTTTAGGCACTGGCTTTTGTGCTGGAGCAATAAAAAACGGTAACGTTATTGAATTAGGAGGCCATGGATTATTATTAAGTGATGGCGCAAGCGGAGGCTGGATTGGTTTAACTTTATTTCGTTATGCATTAGAGGTTTTAGATGGCTTATCCCCCTCAAGCCCATTAATAAATACCTTATTGGCACAGCTTAATTGTGATACAAGTAACCAGCTGACAGAATTAGCACTCAATGCAAAACCCGCTTACTTTGCCGGTTTTGCGCCTTTAGTTTTCGCAATGCAAGATGATCCTTGGACCATTATTATTTTAGAGCAAGCAGCGCGCTATATTACCCGTTATATCGATCATTTAGTTAGCCACGGCTATCACAACATTACATTAATGGGAGGCACAGCCGAGAAAATTACTCCTTGGTTATCTACCAAAGCACAAGGTTATCTATGTGATGCGCATTACCTGCCCGAGCAAGGCGCTATTCAATTAGCCAAACGGCTGGCTTAGGGCTCAATTTGGTCGCGCATTTGCGAGGGGATCTCACCAAATAAGCGTCTGAATTGTTTACTAAAATAGCTAGGCTCAGAAAAACCGCATTGATAGGCTATTTGTGAAATAGGTAAACGAGTTTCAACAAGTAGCTTACGTGCGTTTTCTAAACGTATTTCATTAATAAATTGATTAGGTGTTTTTGCTAAATGTTTTTTAAAACGCCGCTCTAACGCACTTACCGATAAATGAGCAAGCTCGGCAAGTTCTTCAATACAGATATTACGATGATAGTGTTCACGTATATAATTTACTGGCCCTTCAATCGCTCTTACATGCGACAAAGCCTTTGATGTTTTTTGTAAATGTCGTGTAACGCCATAGGTGCCCAGTATTTGACCATCGTCAGCTAAAATTGCTTTTTTGGACGTTGAAAACCAGGCCAATTCACCATTTGAGGTTTGGTTTAGCTCCAAACGATCAGTAACAACATAGCCATTCATTACACGTTTATCGTCATTGACGTATTGAAATGCTAAGTGCTTGGATGAAAAATCAAAATCAGTTTTCAGTAAAATTTGCTCTAATGACTTATACCCTTGATGTTCAATAAAATGTTGATTTGCGTATAGAATTCGACTATCAGAATCCTTCACCCAGAACAAAATATCGGGTAATAAATCAAATGCCGCGATCAGTTGATTTACACCCGCTTTATTTATGATCCCTTGCACTTCCATAATAATATATTCTATAAATATGAATTTATAATAATACATAAAACGCCGATTTTATTGCATTGTCAACCGAATTTTTATTATCCCTTACGCTGTTCATTCTCTATTATCAATAACATGATATTAACTAAACTCAGTAGACGATTACTGACATGGAGCTTTTTTCATGAATAATGCCAAAATCCGCATGGGGATGGTCGGTGGTGCACAAGGTGCATTTATTGGTGCAATCCATCGCATTGCTGCACGCTTAGATGGCTTAATTGAGTTAGTCGCAGGCTCCTTTAGTTCAGATCCAACACGCAGCCAAGCTACTGCTGCAATGCTAGGAATAAATCCAACTCGTTGCTATGACAGCTACCAACAAATGTTTAGCGAAGAAGCTAAGTTACCTGCCGATCAACGAATTGATTTTGTGGCAATAGTGACGCCAAATCATTTGCATTTCCCAATTGCAAAGTGTGCGATTGAAGCAGGTTTTCACGTTTTATCAGATAAACCAGCCACCCTAAATTTAGAACAAGCGCTGTTATTAGAAAAAACTCTGCAAGCCAGTGATTGTTTATACGGATTAACTCATACCTACACTGGTTATCCGATGATCAAAGAAGCACGCCAACGTATTACTGATGGCGAGCTGGGCGCTATTCGTAAAATTATTGTTGAGTACAGTCAAGGTTGGCTTGCCACCAGCGAAGATGAAAATGCCAAACAAGCCAAATGGCGTTTAGATGCTGATAAGGCCGGTATTAGTTGTTGTATAGCTGATATAGGAGTGCATGCTGCAAATCTAGCTGAATACGTGAGCGGCCTAGAAATCACCGCACTATGCGCTGACTTAAATCATGTTGTTGCAGGCAGAACACTCGATGATGATGGCACCGTTTTACTGCGCTTTAACAACAACTCTAAGGGAGTTCTTCTTGCTAGCCAAGTTGCCTTAGGAGAAGAAAACAATCTTAATTTGCGTATTTATGGCGATCAAGCAAGTCTTGAGTGGTCACAAATGGAACCAAATAGTTTGTGGCTCAAAAGTCATAACGCGCCAACCACCCTATTACGTGCAGGTGTTGGCCTAAAAAGTACTGCGGCACAAAATTCACTGCGAACACCTGCAGGTCATCCAGAAGGATACCTTGAAGCATTTGCCAATATCTATGTCAATTTTGCAAAACAAATTCACGCAAAAAAAGCAGGATACTCAGCATCTAACCATGACTTTGACGTGCCTGGTATTAAAGAAGCAATTCGCGGAATGGCATTTATAGAAAATGCTGTAGCAGCGTCGAGCAAAGACACTAAGTGGCAACCATTTAAAATTGGATAAAAAATGAAACAAATTAAAGGTCCAGCGATCTTCTTAGCACAATTTATCAGCGATGAAGCTCCTTTCAACAGCTTTACCACTATTTGTCAGTGGGCAGCAAATTTAGGCTATAAAGCTATTCAGCTACCGACTGCAAATTCTCGTATTTTCGATTTAGAAAAAGCAGCCCAAAGCCAAGATTATTGCGATGAAGTGACTAGTATTGCTGCGCAGGCGGGGCTTACAATTTCAGAGTTATCAACTCATTTACAAGGGCAGCTCGTAGCCGTTCATCCGGCATATGATGACATGTTTGACAATTTTGCCCCTCAAGCACTACGCGGTGATCCTATAGCCAGAACTAAATGGGCCATCAATCAGTTAATGATGGCCGCTAAAGCCAGTAAAAATTTGGGCTTAAAAAGCCATGTGACTTTTTCAGGAGCGCTACTTTGGCATACTTTTTACCCTTGGCCGCAGCGTCCAAAAGGACTGGTAGAGCAAGGATTCCAAGAACTTGCGAAACGCTGGCTGCCAATCCTCGACTACTTTGATGAAATGGATGTGGATGTTTGCTATGAACTTCACCCAGGGGAAGATTTACATGATGGCGTAACGTTTGAGCGCTTTTTAGCTGCGACAAATAATCATCCACGGGTAAATATTCTTTATGATCCCAGCCATTTTATTTTACAACAACTTGATTACTTAGAATTTATTGATATTTATCACCATCGTATTAAAGCATTTCACGTCAAAGATGCAGAGTTTAATCCAAATGGTCGCAGCGGTATTTATGGTGGCTATCAAGATTGGCAAGACCGCCCTGGTCGGTTTCGCTCCTTAGGTGATGGCCAAATTGATTTCAAAAGTATCTTTAGCAAATTAACGCAATATGGTTTTGATGGCTGGGCAGTTCTAGAGTGGGAGTGTTGCATTAAACATCCTGAAGATGGGGCGAAAGAAGGCGCACAATTTATAAAAGAGCATTTGATCCGCCCTACGGCTAAAGCATTTGATGACTTTAGCGCAATGGACACAAATGATCAGCGAAATAAGCGGATATTAGGTATTTAATAAACAGGGTCACACACAATGAATAACAACAATAATGGTATTATTTTTCGGCTTTGCTGCATTGCATTAATTGTCACATCAATGACTTTCGCAATAAGGGCTGGCGTTTTAGGACAACTAGGCGAGCAGTTCGGCCTCACTGGTACACAACTAGGTTGGGTAAATGCCATGGCATTTTTAGGGTTTCCGGTTGCAACCATGCTCGGGGGCATCATTTATAACGCGATTGGTGCTAAAAAGTTGGTTGCATTAGCGTTTATTTGCCACCTAGGCGGACTTATTTTAACTATCACTGCAGATGGTTTTTGGGGATTATTGATCTCGACCTTTTTAATTGGCTTTGCCAATGGATCGGTTGAAGCCGGTTGTAATCCACTGATCGCCCAAATGTATCCTAAAAACACCACCACTATGTTAAACCGCTTTCATGTTTGGTTTCCTGGCGGGATCGTAATTGGTGCATTAGCTTCAAATGCAATGACATCCGCTAGCTTCAGCTGGCAATGGCAAGTTTCTCTGATCCTTGTGCCCACCATTATTTATGGTGCGATGATGCTTAAAGCTCAATTTCCACAGTTTGATACACAGCAAAATTCAACCACCAGCAACTTAAAACACTTACTCTCGCCGCTGTATTTGTTTCTCATTATTTGCATGACACTGACAGCAGTCACCGAATTTGGCACACAGCAATGGATTGAGCAAATCCTTGGCTCGTCAGGCGCTTCGCCAATGGTTATTTTAGCTTTGATCACCGGATTGATGGCATTAGGTCGGTTTTTTGCGGGCCCGATTGTGCACCGCTTTAGTCCATCGGGTGTCCTACTGGGCTCAGCCATTTTTTCAACACTAGGGATATTTTTAATGAGCCAAGCGCAAGGTAATACCATCTACCTTGCCGCAGCACTATTTGCCGTTGGCGTTACTTATTTTTGGCCAACCATGATCGGTTGTGTCGCTGAGTATGCCCCAAAAACAGGTGCACTTGGCATGTCGTTAATTGGTGGAGCTGGCATGTTTGCAATGAGCATCTGGAACCCCGTCATAGGCCATTGGATTGATAATGCGCGAACACAAGCACAAACAACTAGTGTCAGTGTAGAACAAGTTGAAGTGCTCGCAGGACAAGCTGTATTACAAAATCTACTGGTTTTTCCGATTGTCCTGATCATTGTATTTATTGGTCTTCATCTGTTTATAACAAAAAATAAAAACGTTGAAAAATACGTTTAATAGCAACAAGTAACACACAAAAATAAGGGGTATTATATGCTTAAATCAATCTCTGTGTTGTCAATTGCACTGGCTTTTAGTAGCAGTGCTTTTGCCAAGACACCCGATAACCAACTTTCTAAAGAAGAACAAACAGCTGGCTGGCAATTACTGTTCGATGGCAAAGATATGTCGCACTGGCGCAATTTCAAAAGTGAGACACTCAGCCCCAAATGGACCATAGACAATGGCGCAATGTTACTCACTAAAGGCGGCGGCGACATACTCACTAAAAAAGTCTATCGCAATTTTGACTTGAAACTAGATTGGAAAATTAGTGAAGTTGGCAATAGTGGCATTTTTGTTCTAGCCGATGAGTTGGGTAAATATATTTACTCGCACGCCCCTGAAATCCAAATTATAGATAACGAACGTCATTCAGATACGAAAATAGATTCTCATTTATCTGGCTCTATTTATGATTTATTTACGCCACCTACTTCAGCTCACAAACCTGCAACTGAGTGGAACACGGTGCGTATTAGAATGCTTAATGACCATTTACAAGTTTGGCAAAATGATGTCAACACTGCCAGTATTGTTGTGGGCAGTAGTACTTGGAATACCTTGGTTAAAAACAGTAAATTTGCAACTTGGTCTAACTTCGCAACAGCAAAGGAAGGTCGCATAGGTTTACAGGATCATGGTGACAAAGTGTGGTTTAAAAATATAAAAATTAAGGAACTATAAGCATGTCTACATTTGATCATAAAGTACTGGTTGTTGGCTCCGGCGCAGGTGGCGCAATGGCCGCTTATACCTTAACTAAACTAGGCCATAAAGTATTATTACTGGAAGCGGGGCGTGATTACGATCCAAAAAAAGAAAGCCCAATGTTTCGCCGTAACAGTGAAGCTCCTTTAATGGGCGCAGGAAATAAAGACAAAAACTTTGGCTTTTACGATGCAACCGTCGATGGTGGCTGGCAAGTTCCTGATGAGCCTTACACTAACGCCAAAGGCACTGATTTTTACTGGTGGCGTGCACGCATGTTAGGTGGAAGAACTAATCACTGGGGACGTTACTCATTACGCTTTAGTGAACATGATTTTAAAGGTAAAAGCCAAGATGGCAACGGCGCAGATTGGCCTTTCACTTATGATGATATCGCACCATGGTACGACATCACGGAAGAACTAGTGGGTATTTGCGGCACCAATACCGGCCTTGATGATATGCCGCCATCTGCACCTGGGGTATTACAGCCACCACCAACGCCGCGAATTCCTGAGTTACTGATTGCTGCCAGTGCGAAAAAACTGGGTATCGCAGCCGTACCTATGCACAGAGCAGTATTAACTCGGCCAAAAGATGATCGTATGGCATGCTTTTATGCAACACCTTGTGGCCATGGTTGCTCAATCGGCGCGGCGTTTCAAACTACAACCTCATTATTACCTATGGCAAAAGCAACTGGGAATTTAGAAATAATTACTGATGCAATGGTTAAATCAGTCGCTGTTAATGATGACGGTAAAGTAACGGGTGTAACTTATATAGATAAGCAAACCGTAGCTGAAAAAACACTGACAGCAGATATCGTGATCCTTGCTGCTAGTGCCTGCGAATCCGCACGAATTTTGCTAAATTCAAAACACGCCAAGCATCCCAAAGGTTTAGCTAACTCAAGTGGCCAAGTAGGTCGTAACTTAATGGATTCAACCGGTGCTTGGCTTGGTGCGCAAGTTCCAGCATTAAAAGGTCGCCCACGTTATAACGAAGATGGCCACACTGGGAACCATTTATTTATTCCTTGGTGGGGACACAAAGCACATGCCAAAGGTGAGCTTGATTTTCCTCGTGGTTATCACTTTGAGATCAGTAGCGGTTTTAATCAACCTGGCTCTGGAGTCTCTGGCGATAAACGTGGTTATGGTATTGAACTAAAACAACAAGTTCGTGATGCCTACGGATCTTATGTTGGCTTTGCGCTGCGCGGAGAAATGCTCCCCAACGATGATACCTACATGGAAATTGATGAAAATGTTAAAGATAAATGGGGCATTCCGGTTTCGAAATTTCATTTCAAATGGTCAGATCGTGAGCTAAAACAAATTGAGCACGGCTTAAAAACAGCGAAACAGATCCTTGAAAATCTAGGGGCTACTGTGGGCAAATTACCTGCTGCTGAAAAAGCAATTTCAAAAGGTGGTGAGATCATTCATGAAGTAGGCACCACTCGCATGGGCAGCTCAGCAAAGGATTCAGTGACCAATCAATGGGGCCAAACATGGGATTGCGACAACTTATTTGTGATGGATGCAGGGGTATTTGCCTCTAATCCACATAAAAATTGCACATTAACCATCATGACATTGGCAATGCGTAATTCAACCTGGATAGCCAAACAAATAGAACAAGGAGCGCTGTAACATGCATAATGAAGATCGTGTTGACTCATACAAATATATTTCCGGCATGACACGTCGTGAATCGTTAAAGTGGCTTGGTTTATTAGCCGCAGGTTCCGCCGTATCACTTTCAGCAGGATGTAGTAAAGCGTTAGAAGAGAAAATTAGTGATAAAGGACATTGGCCTGACTTAGATTTACAACCTATAACAGCTAAAGGTTATGGCACTGATCCAAATATGGTTATGCCACCACAATCACCTTGGCCATTGACATTAACTCAAGCACAATTAAATTTAGTTGCGGTGTTAGCCGATTATATCGTGCCTAGCGAAGGTAACAACCCAAGTGCAACTGAGGTAAATGTACCGAGTGTGATTGATGAGTGGGTAAGCTCACCTTATAACGGTCAACAAAAAGACCGCGTTACTATTTTACACGGCTTAGCATGGATCGATGATGAGGCTGTGCTGCGTTATAAAGCACCATTTGTCGCATTGAAAAAAGAGCAACAAACAGCCATCTTAAATGATATTGCTTATTTTGATGATGAAACCCCTGCGCAGTTTCAACGCATTGGTAATGCTTTTTTACGCTTTAAAAACCTTGTACTTGGTGCCTACTTTTGTACACCGCAAGGTTGTAAAGATATTGGCTATTTAGGCAATGTGCCTATTGCAGGCGATTACCCAGGACCTACTGACGAAGCAAAAGCCCATTTAGATAGCGTTTTAGCTGAACTGGGTTTGACCGAGTATGCTTATCAAGATTCAGTTGCCAGTTAACGCTAAGTTATTTTTTAGCTAGCCCAGCCCTAAGCAGGGAGCAATTCCCTGCTTTTCCTCCTAGGTGTTTTTTATGTTCAAAATCAAATCATTATTTAATTATGTTATTTCAATTCTGTTTATTTTTTGTGTTTTAAACTCGCTGTCTATCTATGCAAAAACAAGCAAACAACTACTCCCCGTTAGTGTTCAGCTTTGGTCTGTTAAAGATGCCTTAAAAGCGGATTTTGATGGCACCCTTTCATCTATTGCTGATATGGGCTTTCAAGGTGTGGAATTTGCAGGTGACTTTGGGCCTTATAAGAACAATCCAAGTGCACTGAAGGACAAACTCGCGAAGCTAAATTTAGTCGCTAGTAGCGCACATATCGGCTTTGACTCCTTAACGGATGACACCTTAGCAGACACATTATTGTTTTATAAAACCCTTGGTGTCTCGATTTTATTTGTACCTTGGGATGAAAGAGCTTGGCACCCACAAGGAATTACCTCTCTGACCGAACAACTCGTTCAGGTTAATGAAATCGCTCAGCGCTATGCTATGCACATCGGTTTTCACAACCATAATAAGGAGTTTAATCAATTCCAAAACGCGACATACTGGGACGCTATTGCCAGTAATACGCCAAATACCCTGCCACTGCAGCTTGATATAGGTTGGGTACATTATGCAGGAAAAGATCCTGAATATTTCATTAAAAAATACCCAGGACGAACCCTGGCAACCCACTTAAAAGTTCGCACCCATCCTAACGATGGCTTAAGTCCTATATTAGGTGAAAATGATTATCCATGGCAAAAAATAATAGAAACATTGATTGTTGATGGCGCCACTCAGTGGCTAGTCGTAGAGCAGGAAGAATACCCGAATGGGTTAACACCAATGCAAAGCGTGGCTAAATCTAAAGTTAATTTAGATAAGATCCTCGCTAAAATGGGCGAATAAAGTAACTTTCTCCCTCCTCTGACACAAACAGTAGGGACTAACAACAGTACATTAACTATCTTAGTCCCTATGAACTCTTAATAATTATACATCCCACTCTTTCAGTGTGTATTTTAAGTATTCATAACGCCATGAGTTAAGTAAATCGGGCTTTGGAGTCTGTTCACGCTCAGCGCTGGTTAACTTCCAATTCCAACTGATCAACTGGTTGATTTGCTTTTTAGATGCAAATACATCTTCTGGAATGCCCTGTTTTTTAGCAACTGCAGTGATTTTTTGTTTAATTTCTTTGGCTACTTTTTTATAACTTGGAAAGTCAATAAGTCGTCTTAGTGGCTCAGGAAAATCTGCAACAGGGATCACTTTAGCTTTTTCAATACACTTTAAGATTTCAACGCCCGAGCGGTTAACTTCGATGCTATCGACTTCTGGGACATTACGCATTGCAGTTAAACTCGTTGGTTTGCGTTTTGCCAATTCAACCAAGCAATGCTCTTTTAATACAAAGTTAAGCGCTAAATTTTTGCGTATCGCTTTGTTACGACGCCAAGCCGAAAGCTCTCTTAATACAGCAAGATCCGCAGGTTTTAATTGCCAAGCATTTTTAATGTCTCGATACAGATGTTCATCCGGTGTTTGATAAGCCCGTTTTTGTGCAATCAACTCACTTTCATTGATCACAATATCAAAGAAACCAGCGTCGTTGATTTGTTCAATAATAATTTTAAAGCACGGTAATAAATGAAATACATCAGCTGCAGCGTAATCGAGTTGTTTAATTGTTAGCGGACGCTGTAGCCAATTGGTCCGTGATTCGCTTTTGTCGATTTCAATATCGAGTAAATTTTTTACCATATGAGCAAAGCCCATGCAGTTGCCATTGCCTAATAATTGCAAGGCAAACTGGCTATCAAATAAGGGAGCAGGTACGAAGCCGGCGTATTTTTGAAATACTTCAATATCTTCCGACGGTGAATGCAAGACTTTTAACACCGCAGGATCACGTAAAATCTGCCAAAAATCAAACAATGATAGCTCGGCTAGCGGATCGATTAATGCTAAATGTTCGCCGTCATAAACTTGAATAAGGGCAACTTCAGGATACAAAGTACGACGACGCATAAATTCTGTATCAATTGCTAAGATGGGTTTGTTACGGATCTGCTCTACAAACTCATTTAATTGATTTTGGGTTTGGATCAATTGATATTGCACTTAATCTCCTACAATAAAAAAGCCGACAAATGTCGGCTTTTTTAGCTTGCTAATCTTTCAAGGCTCGTCTGAGTATTTTGCCAACGTTTGTTTTTGGCAATTCATCCCTAAACTCAACCAGTTTTGGGACCTTGTAATTAGTTAAATTATCACGACAGTGTTTTATTATATCTTTTTCAGTCAAAGATGGGTCTTTTTTAACAATAAAAACTTTAACTTGTTCGCCGCTAACATCATGAGGGATACCAATTGCTGCTGCTTCTAAAACACCTTCATGCATTGCAATCACTTCTTCGATCTCATTTGGGAACACATTAAAGCCAGATACGATGATCATATCTTTTTTACGGTCAACAATATAAAAGAATCCTTCATCGTCATAAGTGGCTATATCCCCTGTGGCAAACCAACCATCTTGCAAACACTCAGCCGTTGCATCAGGACGATTATAATAACCAACCATCACTTGTGGGCCTTTAACCCATAATTCGCCCGGCTCACCTTTGGCTGCTTCTTCACCATTATCTAACATCAACTTGATCTCAGTATTAGGTGCAGGTAAACCAATCGAACCATTGTATGAATCTAGATCATAAGGACTGACTGTAACTAATGGCGAACACTCAGTTAAACCATACCCTTCCATTAATTTGCTACTGGTGATCTTTTGCCATTTTTCAGCAACAGGTCGCTGTACAGCCATACCACCACCAAGGGACATTTTCAAACTTGAAAAATCAAGCTCGGCAAAACCCGGTGTATTCAACAAACCATTAAATAATGTATTTACGCCCGTGATCGCGGTGAATTTATGTTGGCCTAATTCTTTCACAAAGCCTTTCATATCACGCGGATTGGTGATCAATAAATTTAATCCGCCATACTTCATAAACGTTAAGCAGTTCGCTGTTAGTGCAAAGATATGATAAAGCGGTAAAGCAGTGACAACAACTTCTTTGCCACGTTCTAACACTTGATCTAAGCAACCAGAAACCTGCTCTAAGTTACCTACCATATTGCCATGGGTCAGCATCGCACCTTTAGAGACACCCGTTGTGCCACCGGTATATTGTAAAAAAGCAATATCAGATAAACACACTTCAGGTTTAATGTAATCTTTTTCGTTCGCTGCAAGTAAGGCTTCAAACTTAATGGGGTTAGGCAATGAATAGCTTGGCACCATTTTTTTAATATGCTTAACAACAAAGTTAACCAAGTGCTTTTTAAAGCCACCCACCATATCACCCACTTGGGTAACTACGATGTGTTTTACTTTAGTGTGCGGCAATGCTTTTTCAAGCGTGTCTGCAAAGTTAGCCAGTATAAAAATCGCTGATGTTTCTGAATCATTTAATTGATGTTCAAGCTCACGTACAGTGTAAAGCGGATTAACGTTAACTACGACACAACCGGCACGTAAAATACCGAGTATTGAAACAGGTGTTTGTAATAAATTTGGCATCATTACAGCCACTTTATCGCCTTTTTTCAATCCCAGCTCTTTTTGAATATACACAGCAACACGTTTTGTTGCTTGGTCTATTTCATCATAGCTCAATGTTTTACCCATATTGGTAAAAGCAGGCAAGTCTTTGTAGTCAGTGAAGCTTTTTTCAAACACTTCTAACAACGAGTTGTAGTGCTCAGGATCGATTGTTTCAGGCATACCCTCTGGGTAGCGCTTCAGCCAAATTTTGTCCACTCTTAGCTCCTGTTCTATTTATAATTTATTTTTATTAAACCTTAAACTAAGTAAGGCAATTTCACAATTGAGCAATCACTCTAATTCGCAAATATTCCCACATTTTGTGCAAATATACAATTAACATGCACCAGTTTGCAGCATAAAGGCATGAATCTGCTGTAAACACTGCTCAGGGCTTTGCATATGACAGTGGTGGCCACCTTCAACTTCATTTACTATTAAGCTTTTGTAATAATTAGCATATTTATTTAAATTATCACTAATAAATTGATACCCTTCACTGCCTA
Organism: Pseudoalteromonas sp. SR44-5; assembly: GCF_014163675.1. Classification (NCBI taxonomy): domain Bacteria; kingdom Pseudomonadati; phylum Pseudomonadota; class Gammaproteobacteria; order Alteromonadales; family Pseudoalteromonadaceae; genus Pseudoalteromonas; species Pseudoalteromonas sp. SR44-5. Next base: position 25,052 of record NZ_JACJDT010000029.1, on the reverse strand, counting down.
GAATTAATTGGCACGGCACATTTATTTCGCTTATTACCGCTATGCATTGTTGCTCATCAAATCTAAAACCTGAATGATTTTTAAGCTTTGGATCAGTTCTTAGCAGCCATCCTTGTTCAGTTTCTCGTATATTTCTGTCCATCAAAAGTGCTATTAAATCCAAAGGTAAGTCACTTTGTACCGCCCGTGCTTGGTGTATTATTTGTTTTGACTCGTACTGTCGGGGTGCTTTTTTATTTACACGACGTCGATTCAAAATTGCATTTCTAAGCTGCTCGACCACTTTTTTACTGGGTGTTGTGACAACTCCCAGTCCTTCTATCATAGTGACCGTATTTACTTTATCAGGAAAACAGCTGGCAAAAAGACCAGCGGCCATTGCGCCCATAGAATGACCAACCAAGTGTACTTTATTAACCCCAAGTTGCTCGATTAAGTTATAAATATCATCAATGTAATCAATGAAATAATAGTGTGCATCGCTTCCACGCCAATCTGATAAACCATGTCCTGGAAAGTCCACACAATACCAAGTTGCAGTTAAGGTGTTATGTTCTAACATGGGTAAAAAACTATGACAATTATCAAGCCAACCATGTAATGCAATGACAACCTCTTTTCCTTGCCCAAATGTTAGGCCATGAAGTGTTAATGCGCCACTTTGAACTGAAAATGGATGCACTGCGTAATTCCCCTTTGTTTTTAGTTTGTTTAACGTAAAAGACATTTATTTATACTACATTGCGTATACAATGGCACTACATAATAAACAGGGTACAAAGATGAAGAAACAAATAAGCCTCTTGGCATTATTATGCTCAGCAAGTGCATACGCAGAGCAAGCACCAAAAAACATAATTTATATGATTGGTGATGGCATGGGCCCCGCTTATACTACAGCATATCGCTACTTTAAAGATGATCCGTCGACCAAAGAAATTGAAGGTACGGTGTTTGATACAATTCTTAAAGGTATGGCACATACTTACCCTGACGACCATACCTATGTAACTGACAGTGCTGCTGGCGCAACAGCTTTGAGCTCCGGCCATAAAAGCTATAATGGTGCAATTGCAGTTGATACCGATAAAAAACCGGTAAAAACCATGCTCGAAATTGCCAAACAAAAAGGCATGATCACCGCATTAGTTGCAACCTCACAAATCAATCATGCCACGCCTGCAAGCTTCGCTGCACATAATGAATCTCGTCGTAACTACGATGAAATTGCCAATGATTACATTGATAATAAAATTGCCGGAAAACTTCCCGTTGATTTAATGCTCGGTGGCGGTACTAAATATTACATCCGCGAAGACCGTAATTTAGTTGCAGAATTTAAGCAAGCGGGCTATCAATACAGTGATGACTTTAGTGCGTTAAAAGATATTAAGCAAATTCCTGCGCTGGGATTATTTGCTCCAGTTGGGCTTGACTTTGCGTTAGATAATAACCCAACACGCTTAGCAAAAATGACCAATAAAGCGCTTGAGTTACTTGATGAAAATGACAAAAATGGCTTTTTCGTGATGATCGAAGGCAGCCAAATTGATTGGTGTGGCCATGCCAATGATATTGCCTGTGCAATGGCGGAAATGGATGATTTTGCTAAATCAATCGAGCAAGCAAAAGCGTACGTTGATAAAAACCCGGATACCTTATTGGTGATCACCGCAGATCACTCAACAGGTGGTTTAACATTAGGTGCGCATGGTCAATATAAATGGGAAACCGAGGTAGTAAAAGGCGTGAAAGCCACAGCCGTTAAATTAACTAAATTAATGTCAGAGTCTGATGATTTAAAAGCCATTTGGACTGCTAACACGAATATAGAATACACTCCCGAAAACCAGATCAAGCTTGAACAAGCAAAAAAATTAGGTGATAAACCACTTAATCTTGCCATTAAAGATATTATCAGTAGAGCCAGTTTCACCGGTTGGACTACCGGCGGTCACACTGCTATTGATGTACAAGTATTTGCCTATGGTAAAGGTGCTGATAAATTTATCGGCTCACAAAACAATACTGATATTGCCGATAAACTGATCGGCTTTATTGAACAGCAGTAATGTTTAATTGGCATGTTGCTTTTCCTGAGGGGAGAGGCTAACTGCAACATTAAAGGTTAATTATAAAAAGCCCAGTCATAACGTATCTGGGCTTTTTTAATCACAGCTGGAGGTAAACTTTTGCCAAATACAAGCACATCAACACAGAGTTAAATTACTGTCTAATTGTTAAGCGTAAATGTCCACACCAATTAAGTTTTGTACTTCAGCTCGGCGTTCTAAATTAGCAAACTCGGTGTAGGTTGAAATAGCACGACTTACTTTGGCTGTCGGTTGGTCATAAATCGTTTGTCGGTAACTAGGTTGGGCAGTATCACTTTGTAACTTATCAGCCAGCGCAATACCTGCTTGGCTTGATTTAACAAACTCCGCAGACTGTTTATTATCAGCAGCAGATTGCTCCAATAAACCCTGAGGTTTATTAGTGTTGATCTGTCTTGAGGTAATTTTACCGGGTATGTCTCCCGAGTAAAACCCTGAGCCAATAGGTAGATTCAAAGTTGCGTCTCGTTACTTAGGTTATTAAATTATGTGCCAAATTTAATAACCTTGCAAGTTGCTTTATTAATCAGTTTATTCGCGTCCAGGTAATTTTTTCCAGGTTACTGTATCACGTACATATTTAGGTTGAGCTTGCGCAGCACTGACCGTACGTTGCGCACTGAAATCATCGCTAATTGTAGCCAACATAAAACCGGCATCAGGTAATATGATGTCGTTATTGATAGCTATTTGTGGGTTATCTGCCAGTGCCTCAGGGTATGTTTGCCAGCCAGTGCCCACTGCAATCCCTGGTTCGTCTGCAAGAGATAATAATGCGGGTTTTAATACTTGTTCGTCACCTTGTAAGGTCATCACACCATTATCACTGAGTCTATAATGGGCAAAATATATTTCTCCCATACGCGCATCAATAGCACTAAATACACTTTTTTCACCGGTTTGTTGATAAGCTTGCTGCGCCATCATTTGCAGCGTTGACACACCAACTAGTGGCAGTTTACATGCATAAGCTAAGCCTTGCGCAATGGCGACACTTATACGCACGCCAGTGAAACTACCTGGGCCTTGGCCAAAACCAATAACATCTAAATCAGTTAAACGGCAATTTGCCTTAGCTAACAACTGATCAACCAACGGTAAGATTTTTTGACTATGCTGTTGCGGGCATACTTCAAAATGGTGAAATAACTGACCATTATAATTGAGCACTAAAGACAATGCTTCGGTAGAAGCGTCAAATGCTAATAGATTAATATCACTAGTACTGATTGCGTTATTCATGGTAATTATTTCTCTAGTTAATGTGTTCTAAAAATTCACTGGCCACTTGAAGGCTTCGTGTGCGGCGCATCGGCGGCAAGCTTTTTAAAAAGACTTGGCCGTATTGGCGTGTCACTAAACGGTTATCGCAAATCACCAACACCCCTTTATCCTTACTATCGCGGATCAGTCGTCCAACGCCTTGTTTTAGTGCAATCACCGCTTGTGGCAATTGAATATAAGCAAAAGGATCATGTCCTTGTAATTGCGCATCTTGCATTTTAGCTTGGAGCAGTGGATCATCGGGTGCTGCAAAGGGTAACTTATCAATAATAACACAACTGAGTGTGCTACCTCTGACATCAACTCCTTCCCAAAACGACGCAGTACCTAATAATACGGCATTACCATGGCGGGTAAATTTTTCTAAAATAATACGTTTAGACATTTGCCCTTGCATATAAATAGGATAATCAATCTGCGTACTTAGCCCTTCGGCGACTAAATGCATCATCCGATAGCTGGTAAACAATACAAAGCAGCGCCCTTTTGCTGCTTTAATTAAATCGAGGGTAAGCTTAACAATCGCATGAGGCATATTCGCTGCATGTGTTTCAGGCAAATAACGCGGTAAACATAATAAGGCTTGCTGATAATAATCAAACGGACTATCAACCATCATACTTTTGGCAGGCTTAAGGCCTAGGCTTGCGTTAAAATGATCAAGTGCATTATCGACAGATAGAGTCGCTGAGGTGAATACAAAGCCAGCCCCCGTGTCTGCCATCATTTGCGCAAATTTAACTGATACGTTAAGCGGAGTTATATGTACGGTTAAATAGCGGCGTGTTGTTTCATACCAATAACTGTTACCTGTTTGGCTTATATCAAACACCCGTTCTAATTGCCCTTTAAAAGCTAAGGTACGCTCAAATGGGTGTTCTATTTTATCGCTACGGTCTAAACAATGTTTGAGTACTTGATACAAAAAGTCTAAATCGCTGATCACCCTATGTAACGCGGCGCAAATTTCTTTACTTGCCAGCATTTGTCGCCAATCACCTCGGCTACCATCTAAGCCAAATTGTAAGCGCAAGTCTGCAACACTGGTTTCAAGCTTATTTAAGGTTTTACCAAGTTGCAGCATATCCGGAATGTCAGAGCGATAAATTGCTCGTAAATCATTAATTAAGTCCACCAGCTTTTTAGTGCTGATACTCTCACCAAAGTAATCACTGGCAATTTCACTTAATTGGTGTGCTTCATCAAATATATAGGCATCAGCTGTGGGAATGAGTTCAGCAAAGCCGGTATCTTTTACCGCCATGTCTGCAAAAAACAAATGATGGTTAACCACTACTATATCGGCATCCATCGCTTTTAAGCGGGCTTTGCGAATATAGCAATCTTGAAAATCAGGACACTCTTTACCTAAGCAGTTATCCGCAGTGGAGCTTACATAAGGTAATACTTTGGCATCTTCTTCGATACCAATACAATCAGCCAGATCACCGGTGTGCGTTTCACTGGCAAATTTAGCCACCATGGCCAATTGATGCATCACATCAGAATCATCGGTCGGTACATGGGCAACATGCTGATTAAGCCGATAAGTACATAGATAGTTACTGCGCCCTTTTAGCAGCGCGGTTTTTTTACTCGCACTAAGCGCTTTGACTAATTGTGGTAAATCACGGTGATATAATTGTTCTTGCAGCGCTTTCGTGCCGGTTGAAATTATTGTTTTACCTTTAGACTTTAGCGCAGGGGCTAAATAAGCGTAGGTTTTACCTGTACCAGTGCCCGCTTCAACCACTAATTGCGAGCGGTTTTTTAATGCATCACTCACCGCAACCGCCATATCGATCTGCGGTTGGCGAGGCGTATAACCATCTAGAGATTGCGCTAACGGGCCTGCTGCACTAAAAAGCTGTTTGATAATAACGATCGCTTTGCTAAAAATAATAGCGGGATTTTACGTAAGCATAGCCCCAAGGGCAAGTGAATACGCAAAGCAAATAGCAAAGGAGCAATGCCCCTTTGCTATTGTTATTATTGTGCGTTGATCGTTAAAGTAATACCACTTGCCGCAGTGTAACCTTGTAAATCAATATACCAAGCACCAGCTTGGGGATTGCTAATAGTACAGCTTTCATTATTACCATTTTTATAAGGTCGACATTGATATGTTGACGTTGATGACGGCGAACCAAAATTCACAGACAGATCAGCATCCCCGCTACCACCTAAAATAGAAATATTTAACGACGCGTAACCCGCACTGATATTTTGACTAAAGCGAGTCCAACCTCCTGTTGCCACACTGACATTCGTCTCGGTACGATTAATCGGTGTCGGTACATTATTGTCACCATCATAACTACCCGTTAAGGAAACACCGGTAATAGCGCTCCATGCTTCAACCATGACATGATATGTACCTGATTGTATATTACTAATAGCGCATGCTTCATTACTGTTTGAATTAGTGCTGTTACAGTCAAAGTCTTGTAAAGTAGGCGGTGCGCCAAACTTAACGTATAGATCAGCATCGCCACTGCCACCTGCTGTAGTAAAGTTTAAATTACTACTTCCTGCAGGGACTGCTAAGGTATAAAAAACTTGCTCTTTAGCAAGCGCATTAATTCCAGACACTGTGACACCATTTTCCAGTTCATTGTCAGTGGGTGGTACTTCATAGCCGGCATTTTTAGCCATTTCAGCTAAGTAGCTCACCGCAAGCTTGGCAAATTTACTCGCATGATCAGCATCAAAATTACTGTCGTTTGCTGTATGGATTAGCGGGTTAATATCAGCCATGCGCGACTCAAATGGCATTGAGGCGGCAAAGCCCTGCTGATACCACGAAGCATGATCTGAACAGCCATAACCACACTGATCAAAACCATAACTTAGGGTGGGTAAATAAGTATCGATCAATTGTCCCAAAAACTGATTTTGGCCGCTGTTAGTATAATCTGTCATCATCACAATATCATCGCTACTGCCATGATTACCGGTCATATCAAATTGCACCATACCTACCACATTTTTGCCCTGTGATTTATACGCCGTTGCAATCGCTTTTGAACCTCGCAGCCCTACTTCTTCAGCTGCAAAACCCATAATTTGGATTGTTCTTTGTGGTTGATAGTTATTATCTACGATTGCCCGAAGCACTTCCGACAAGACCGCAATACCGGAGGCATTATCATCCGCCCCGGGCGCTCTGCCATTACTAGGATTTGATTGATTAATTGAATCTAAATGACCGCCAACAATTACTATTTCATCCGCTTTTTCGCTGCCTTGAATAGTCACAATTACAGATGATTGCGACCAACTATGGCTAAAGTAATCAACACTAATATCAGCGCGGTTGCTCGCTAACTGTTGCCAATAATCTTTTAACCATTGAGATGCATCAACTCCACTTTGTACTGAGTAATAGCGATTATTAAAAGCACTCAACGAATTAACGGTATTGGTTAGATCATTAGGACTAATGTTATTGATCAGTGTCTGTACCGTTTGCGCATTATCTATTGTGTAGTTAATAGCCAAGCTGTTGATTGACTGATTCTGTACTTTAGCTAATTGCTCAGTATAAAGCTGCGCCTCAAGCAATGATTCATGTGCTACAAAGCCACCGCAGCGATGGTAATTGTCGTGCATAAATTCACTTAAATTAGCCACTTCAGTCTGTTTAATACGCATAAAATTAATAGAAGATAAGCTGGATGCTTGTGGAGCGAGGAGCTCGGTACTGTGTTTATGAGCTGTTTGGTTTAATTTGTAATGTTTAGCTGCTACAGGGTCAATACTTACCCAAATACTGTCAGGCTCTTGTGCTATTACCAGCTGACTTACCAATAATGACACAGTGCCAAGCAGGACGCTTGGTGCAAAGATATTCATAACAGTTTCCTTTTTTTCTGTGTTTACCCAAATTCAGACTCTGAAAATATAAGGGTAAAAAAGGGAGCGAATGCTCCCTTAGGTGAGGGATTAGTTAGCCGTTATTGTTAACGTTACGCCACTTGCCGCACTGTAGCCTTGTAAATCAATATACCAAGTGCCCGCTTGTGGAGCAGTAATTTCGCAACTTTCGTTGTTACCATTTTTATATGGTCGACATTGATAAGACGATGTTGATGATGGCGAGCCAAAATTAACATACAAGTCTGCATCACCAGAACCACCCGCTATAGCAACATTCAATGTTGAATAACCTGCGCTTAGTTCTTGACTAAAACGAGTCCAACCACCTGAGCTAACACTTACATTAGTTTCAGTACGGTTTATTGGTGTAGTACCCGTATCACCGCCATCAAAACTCCCCGTGAGTGAAACGCCCGATATTTGGTTCCAGGCTTCAACCATTACATAGTAAGTACCTGCTTGAACATTGCTGATAGCACAGCTTTCAGTGCTGGTTGAAGTCGTGCTGTTACAATCAAAACTATTCAGTGTTGGTCTTTGCGCAAATTTTACATACAAGTCCGCATCACCACTGCCACCTACCGTGTTAAACTGCAAATTAGTGGCATTAGCTGGTACTTCTAAGGTAAAGAACAGTTGCTGTTTTTCTGTACCACTGATCCCAGTGCGTGGCACGCCATTGCTAAGTGGCTCGTCAATTGGTGGCTCTACTCCTCCACAACTACTACCAGGGCTTAAATTTGACGTTACACCCACTGCCGCAAGTGCGCTTTGTACATCATCTGGGCTGTAATCTAAATCACATGCCGCATCCATTACACCATTACCAGCCAAGTCCCAATTAGTACTAGCGGTCCAATATAATTGGTTTGCACGCGCCATAACCTCAAAAGCTTTTCTAGTATCCCAACCAGCTTTAGTTGCTAAGTTATAGAATGCTTTATTAAATACACCTGAGCTGTAATGTACATCCATCCCAGAATAATAACTCGATTGGTTATCAATTGAACTACCATCTTGGGTCGGGTTATTCATGTAACGCAATGCACCATTGCCTTTGAAAATTTCTTGGCCAACTAACCAATCATTAGTGCCTAGCATATAAAACTCGGCAGCTTCACCAGCCATATCAGAAAACGCTTCATTCAAGCCGCCCGATTTCCCACTGTATACAAGCCCTGAATTTTGTTCAGTAAAACCATGGCTAACTTCATGAGCAGAAACATCTAAACTAACTAATGGATAAAAGGTATTTTGACCATCACCAAAAGTCATTGCTGATCCGTCCCAAAAAGCATTTTCATAATTACTGCCGTAATGAACACGCATTTGCAATTGAAAAGACAGCGGAGGAGAACCAATCCAGTCGTTATACATATTAAAAATGACATTACCAAAGTAGTGCGCGTCATTTAATGGCGAATAACCGCCATTTATTTCCTTAAAGGTGTTTTCGGGGCAAGTAAAGGAATACGCTGAAGAGCCACTGGTGCCACCATTTAAATTAATGGTTTTAACATTTGCGTTATTCATGGTGCAAGTGTTGCCTGATTGCGACACATCTAAACTACTAAAATCAGTTCCGTAAATGTACTTTCCTGTTTTTAAATTTCCACCAGGGCCTGTAGCATTGGCATGTTGAAGGTTATCAAAGCTATGCAAAACCTCACCAGAATTCGCATCAATGATCTGATAAGGTCGAGAAGGATTAGCACCATAAGTAACATACGATACTTCATACACTAAATGTGCGACATGTTGCGCATCAAGCCAAATCGCTAAACGCGATTGTTCATTGTGTTTTTTAAGGCTTACTGATTTAGCCGCTGCGGGGGAGTTTTTTAACCCCTGTGTAATAGCCATTTTTTTACTGAGTTTTGGCATCACTGAGCTTATATCGCTACTAATATCATATACAGCAGCACCATGAGCGCGTTTTAATTGGCCATTATTATCAAACGTTAAACTCACAGTATCACCAATGACTGGTAATCCTTGATACTGTTGTTGATAACGCCGAGTCGTATCACCATTATTACTTTTTACTTCTTTTAATACGACTAACTCATTACCTGCATCCAAACCAACTAACTGGATTGGGCTTGCCATAAGTACCGATGACGCACTATTTTGCAAAGCTGTAGTTAGGGCTGCTTGCTCATTCAGATATTGTTTATTTGCAGCTACTGCACTTGATGCTTGCGTTACCGCAAGAGCAGCAAGAGTTGCTAATGTGATTTTAGATAAATTCACGTTTACGCTCCATTTAAATTGTTATTTATTTAATATTTTTGTATTAAACCGGCACTACCCGTTCCCGATTCAAGTTCAGCCTATACTGCTTTCAGTGAAATTGAAAATGAAACAAAAAATTAACATTAAATAACAAAAAACCAAAACAGAAACATTTTAAAACAACAACTTAAACCAACATTGTTAATTAATCACTAACAAAACCCCGGAAAACTGTAAATAAATAATTACATTAAATTAACATGTTGTTACATATTATTTGTTTTTATTATTGGTAATACATTAAATGTCATTGCTACTCGGCTCTATAATTAATTGGCAATAGGACTACCGATATAGATAGCAAACTGCAAATGTTGACGACTAGAAAAAGAAGCTGTTGACGTTTAGAAGCTGTTCATACCCATAAAACTTCAAACAAAACCATCAATTAATTTCGCTGTCATTGCGTCAGTAGCATAAACGCCTATTAAAAGTGTAATTAACAGTATTATCGCGGTGACATTTGAAAGTCTCAGGAGTAACATACCTGCGCGAAAGTACATTCCTTTTTGCTCATTCCAATATATTATTTAAGGTCAAACAATGAATGCTTGGTACCTCATTTGTTTTTTATCTGCATTAGCGATTTTTATCGCATTTGCTAACCAGTATATCCTCAAAATGCAAACCACTATTGCCATAACAACTGGCTCAGTAGTGATTTCACTGTTATTAATACTCGCGGTAAAATTATTGGGCGATTCAACGGCACTGGAGATTACACAGATAGTCTCAAGTATCGATTTTAATCAATTATTACTCAAAGGCATGCTCGGTTTTTTACTGTTTGCAGGCGCATTGGAAATTAACCTTGCAGCACTCAAAAAACAACGTTTCGAAATTACCGTACTGGTGTTATTTTCGACCTTAGCTTCAACCTTTATCATTGGCTTTTTAAGCTTTTACTTATTTGCCGCGTTAGGCTTTGCGGTGCCTTTTATCTATTGTTTATTGTTTGGTGCATTAATAAGTCCAACCGATCCAATTGCAGTGCTTGCAATTATTAAACAAATGCGTGCCCCTGAAGGCATTTCTGTGCAAGTTGAAGGTGAATCATTATTTAATGACGGTATTGGTTTAGTTATTTTTACCACTATTTTTGCCGTGGCTTTTCTCGACACTGAAGCCAGTGCAGCAGGCATTGCAGAGCTATTCTTTGTCGACGCACTGGGAGGGATTGCATTTGGTTTAGTGATTGCGTTAGTGGGTCATTATCTGATCATCAACAGTCGTGATGTAAATATTCGCTTGTTACTAACCTTAACTATACCGACAGCAGGATTCGCCGCTGCCAATATATGGGAAATATCTGGCGCACTGGCGATGGTAACTAGCGGTATATTGTTAGGTAATATAACCCGTACTAAAGCGACAGAGCGCACCGGGCCTGAAGACACTCGCTACGTAAAAGACTTTTGGCACGCCACCGACAGCTTTTTGAATGCATTGTTATTTTTGATTATCGGGATGCTAATTGTCACTATGCCCATCAGCCTAGCTGAAATTGGTTTAGGACTACTAATGGTGCCTGCAGTATTACTTGCTCGCTTTATCAGTGTTGGCGCACCATTTGTGGTATTTAAGAAATTTAGAAAATACGACAAACACTCAGTTAAAATTTTAACCTGGGGCGGCCTACGCGGTGGCCTTGCTTTAGCAATGGCTGCGGCAATTCCTCGTGATCAGGTATTTGTGGGCGGCTCTGATTTACACAACCTGCTTGTTATTGTTACCTACGTTGTGGTGATATTTTCGATTATTGTGCAAGGGCTCACTATTTCGCCGTTAATTCACAGTAGCATTAGTGCCAAACAACAAAACTAACATTTAAACTTACTTCTGGCGCCGCAAGCTAATGCTTACGGTGCTAGAATTAGTTATGCATTTTCTATGCATAAGATCCTAGAAATATTACGCCCATGTGTCTAAATGGGTTTCGTCTTCCTCGTCTGTATTGCGCTCTTTCTTAGCTGTTTCAAGCTTTTCTTTAGACAGTAGTTCTTTGCGCTCCAACTGACGTTTTTGCCGCTTTTCACGTTCAATTCGCTGCGCGTTCGAATCTTTTAGCCCCGCAATATGAAAAGCGCCTTTCGACTCAAGTTGCAAACGAGTGATCTGCCCTAAATAAGGGATCATAATATCCATACGTTCCTCCTTTGGTTACTCTTATCATCGGCCGTTATAGCTTATTCTTTAATTTATGCAAAAAAAACTTGCCAGCTTCCCCACAAATGTGTTTTTCTATATGTGAAATTTACTTAAACAGATTAAACACTTTTGTTTACATGAAGCAATGATAAAACGAAAGTTATTTAGGATATATTATAATGCGCTTAAACCTGACAACAGTACATCATCACCACCATTCACCGGAATAACCTGTCAGGTCTTTCGCTGAGAGGTTATTCCTAAAAGGAACCTCTGGCGAGTCAACATACAATGATTCATTTTTCGCCCTGAGGTTCCCTCGGGGTTTTTAGTTTTTAAATTAAAGGAAAAATGAATAATGAGTAATAGCAACCGTCTACGTATCGCCATCCAAAAAGGTGGCCGCCTTTCTAAAGATTGCCAAGACTTACTAAAACAGCTAGGTGTTAAACTTAACTTGCGTGAGCAACGTTTGATTGCCCACTCGACCAATATGCCGATTGACGTACTACGGGTGCGCGATGACGATATACCCGGTCTGGTAATGGACGGCGTGTGTGATTTAGGCATAGTAGGCGAAAACGTACTCGTTGAAGTACAAGCTGAGCGCCAGCGCCAAGGCGTACCAAGTGAAGTTACTAAACTGTCTAAACTTGATTTTGGCTACTGTCGCCTTGCACTTGCATGGCCGTCAGAACTTGGCAAGCAAGATAAAAGCTGGTTTGAAGGCAAACGCATTGCTACCACCTACCCTGAAATCTTAACTCAATACTTAAAGCGTGAAGGCATAAACGCCAGCACAGTAATGCTGACTGGCTCTGTAGAAGTCGCACCACGTGCAGGACTTGCTGATGCAATTTGTGATTTAGTATCTACCGGTGCCACACTTGAAGCCAACGGCCTTATGCAAGGCGATACTATTTTAGAATCAAACGCCTGCCTTATCCAAAATAAAGACTTACAAGATGCTGACAAACTAGCACTTATCAACAAACTTATGCCACGCTTACGCGGCGTGAGACAAGCCAAAGAAAGCAAATACATCATGCTGCACGCGCCAAAAGATAAACTGGATGAAATTTGCGATATTTTACCAGGCTCTGGCCAACCAACGGTATTAGCGCTTGCTGGCTCTGATGAGTACGTAGCCCTGCACATGGTGAGCAGTGAAACATTATTTTGGGAAACAATGGAGCAATTAAAAGCGCTAGGCGCCAACTCTATCCTCGTTATGCCAATTGAAAAAATGATGGAGTAAGTCAATGTTGCGCTGGAATGAGGTTTCCAAAGATGCACAAGCAGCGGCGCTAATGCGCCCTGCTGTTAGTGCAAGTGTGGAAGTAGAAGCTATTTGCCAAGCAATTATGGCAAACGTAAAAGAGCAAGGCGACACAGCCTTACTCGACATGGCTAAGCAATATGATAACCGCGAAAATCCGCGCTTATTGGTACCGCAAAGTGAGATCAATGCCGCTGAGCAGCAGTTAAGCGCTGAGCTTAAATACGCGATAGACACAGCCTACGCTAATGTAAAACGTTTTCACCAAGCACAGCTACCCAAAGATATTAAATTGTCGACTCAGCCCGGTGTGTTATGTGAACTAAAATACCAAGCCATTGAAGCCGTTGGAATATATGTGCCAGGTGGCAGTGCGCCATTGCCTTCATCAGTGATCATGCAAGGTGTACTGGCGCAGCTAAGTGGTGCGACAACCGTAGTGTTAGCAACACCGGTGCAAGGTGATTTACCGATAAACCCAGCAATTTTATATGCGGCTAAGCTATGCGGTATCAAAACAATCGTAGAAAGTGGCGGCGCAGGTGCAATCGCCGCAATGGCTTATGGTACAGACTCAGTGCCCAAGGTGAATAAAATTTTTGGCCCGGGTAACAGCTTTGTGACTATGGCTAAACAACTAGTAGCTCAGACCATACCAGGCATGGCGATCGATATGCCTGCGGGCCCATCTGAGGTGTTAGTGATTGCCGATGAGCGCGCAAACCCTGAATTTATTGCCGCTGATTTATTATCTCAAGCTGAGCACGGCGCTGATTCGCAAGTAATTTTACTGTGTAACAGTGAACGTATGATTGCCCGCACCGAGCAAGCCATTGAACGCCAATTAGCTAAACTATCGCGTCAAGATATTGCCGCAAAAGCATTGGCTAATTCATCGCTTATTTTGGTTGATTCAATCGAGCAAGCATTTGCTGTATCAGCACAATACGGCCCTGAACACTTAATACTGCAACTGGCTGATGCCAACCCGTATTTAAACAAAGTTAAAAATGCAGGATCTGTATTTGTGGGTGACTATACGCCAGAATCTGCTGGTGATTATGCCTCTGGTACTAATCACGTATTACCAACCTATGGCTACAGTGCCACTTATTCAAGCTTAAACTTACTTGATTTTTTTCGCACTTATACCGTACAAACCATTACTCAAAATGGTTTAAAAAACTTATCAAAAGCAATTTTACCATTGGCTGATGCAGAAGGGCTTGATGCCCACGCAAATGCCGTTAAGGTGCGTTTAGAGGCGATGAACAATGAGCAATAATCCTTTATTACCGGCCAATATTGATGCATTAGCAGCATATAGCTCGGCAAAAAGTGAGAAACTAACCGGCACAACGTGGCTTAATGCAAATGAAAGCCCGTATGTTAAAAGTATCGATATCAGCATTAATGATTTAAATCGCTACCCTGATCCGCAGCCTATGAATGTTATTAACCGCTATGCTGATTACGCAGGACTCAATGCTGAACAAGTACTTATGACCCGTGGTGCGGATGAAGGTATTGAGCTACTGGTACGCACCTATTGCCAACCAGAGCAAGATTCGGTTGCTTTATTTTTACCTACGTACGGCATGTACAAAGTCACCGCCGACACTCACAACGTAGCAATAAATGGCTTAAGCCAAGCATTATTACTCGATGGTACTGTTGATCAAATAATCAACGCTGTTGGTAATAGCAAATTAGTGTTTATTTGTAATCCAAATAACCCAACAGGCAGCTTAACACCGCTTGAAAAAATAAAGGCTATTGCAACAGCACTTGCCGATAAAACACTGGTCGTTGTGGATGAAGCTTATATTGAATTTTGCCCAGAGCAAAGTGCAAGCAAACTCATCAACGAATTTGCCAACATAGTAGTACTTAGAACGCTCTCTAAAGCATTTGCGTTAGCAGGCCTGCGTACAGGCTTTACTCTTGCCCAATCGTCAGTACTAGCGCCAATCCGTAAAGTGATTGCACCGTATCCGGTATCAACGGTAGTGGCAAGCATTGCTGCAAATGCACTCAGCCCAGATGCCATTACTTCAATGCGTCGCCAAGTAAGTATTTTAAATGCACTAAGGGCAAAGCTAAAGCTGTGGCTCGAAGCCTCCCCTGCCGTATTACAAGTGCTCAGTGGCGAAGGAAACTTTGTCACTCTAAAGCTCGCCGATAAAAACAGCTTTAATATCGCACTTGAGCAAGGCTTAGTTATGCGTGCTTTTACTTTATACGGCGAAAACGATTGGCTACGTATTTCAATCGGCAGTGAGCAAGAACTAGAACAAGTAAAAATATGGTTAGATGGCCTAAGCCAATCAGCCACTTTTAAAGAGCAGGAAGTATCATGAGCAACCCGTATTTATTTATCGACCGTGATGGCACTATTATTGAAGAGCCAATCACCGACAAGCAAGTAGACAGTCTTGAAAAGTTAGCGTTTTTACCAAATGTGATCCCTGCTCTTTTGCAATTACAAGGCGCAGGCTATCGTTTAGTGATGGTGTCAAACCAAGATGGCTTAGGCACTGACAGCTTTCCAACGGCTGATTTTGATATTGCCCAAGATAAGATGATGGCTATTTTATCAAGCCAAGGCATTAAATTTGACGACGTATTAATTTGCCCACACTTTAATGAGCAAAATTGTGATTGTCGTAAGCCAAAAACAGGGTTGCTTACCGAGTTAATGCGCTCAGGTAAAGTCGATTTAGCACGCTCATTTGTGATTGGCGATCGCCAAACAGATATTGGCCTTGCACAAAACTTGTGTTGTGAAGGTATTTTGTATGACGGTGATTGGAATGCAATTGTCACTAAACTTACCACCGCTGATCGACAAGGCCGCGTGACTCGCAACACTAAAGAAACACAAATTGATGTAAAACTCAATTTAGATCAAAGTAAAAATGGCGAGATCAGCACCGGCCTAGGCTTTTTTGATCACATGCTTGATCAAATTCGCACCCATGCCAATATTGGCCTTGATATTCAAGCCAGCGGCGACTTGCACATTGACGAGCACCACCTTGTTGAAGATATCGGCATTGCCCTTGGTTTAGCGCTTAAACAAGCCCTTGGTACTAAATCACAAATTGCTCGCTATGGTTTTGCCCTACCGATGGATGAATGCAAAGCAGAGGCACAAATTGACTTGTCAGGTCGTGCTTCGTTTGTATTAAACGCTAACTTTAGCCGTGAAAAAGCCGGTGATTTAGACGTACAAATGGTTGAGCACTTTTTCAAAAGCTTAAGCGACAATGCAGCGATCAGCTTAATATTGTCGGTTAGCGACGGTAACTGTCATCACCAAGTTGAAGGTTTATTTAAAGCGTTTTCTCGCGCTTTACGTATGGCCATTGCCGCTGACGCCAGCCAACAAACAGCAAGCTCTAAGGGGTGTTTATGATTGCCATAATTAACACCGGTTGTGCCAACATAAACTCTGTACGCTTTGCTTTTGAGCGCTTAGGGCAAACGCCAGAAGTGATCACCTCGCCAGAGCAACTTAAAAACTTTGAACGCGCCATTTTACCAGGTGTTGGCCATGCATCTGTTGCTATGAAGCGCTTGGTAGAAGGCGGTTGGCAACAGGCAATCAATGAATACCAACGCCCTCTGATGGGGATTTGTTTAGGCATGCAGTTACTGTGCGAAAGCACTGAAGAAGGTAATGTGCAATGCCTTGGCAAAATACCTGGGCACGTTAAAGCACTTGATGTGGGTAGTTTAACGTCTCCGCACATGGGTTGGAATAACCTCACCGTTAGTCGTGAACATGCTTTAACCAAAGGCCTTGATGCAAACAAGCAAGTATATTTTGTGCATAGTTTTGCTCATACCGTGAATGATGCAACATTGGTTAGTGGCGAATACGGGCAAACCTTCTCAGCGATTGTTGCCAACGATAACTACGCGGGTATGCAATTTCACCCTGAACGTAGCGCTAAAATCGGCACTCAGTTATTGCAGAACTTTTTAGACTGGCAGCTATAAATAAAGCGTATCAACACAAATTAATAAAGAGAATTCAAGTGATTATTCCAGCATTAGATGTATTACAAAATCAAATTGTGCGCTTATATCAAGGTAAATACGATACTGCACAGTTTTACCCGTTTGAGCTTGGTGCGCGCTTACAAGAGTATGCACAAAGCGGCGCAGGTAAATTACACCTTGTTGATTTAGAAGGCGCACGCGATCCTAATAAAAAACAATGGCAACACATTCAAGCAGCCACCAAAGTACTTAACGTACCGTATCAAGTTGGTGGCGGTATTCGTACTGAACAAGACGTAAGCGACTGGCTTAAAGCCGGTGCTAACCAAGTAGTAATTGGCTCTATGGCGGTTGAAAAACGTGATGAAGTAAAAAGCTGGATTGAAAAATTTGGTGCCAAGCACTTTGTTATCGCCCTCGACGTTAATAAAACCGACAATGGCTGGGCACCTGCCACCCACGGTTGGTTAAGTGAATCAGAATTCGGCTTATTTGAATTAGTCGATTTTTATGTAGCACTGGGTGTAATTGATTTTCTATGCACGGACATCAGTAAAGACGGCACCATGACTGGTCCTTCGTTTGCATTATATGAAGACTTAATAAAACACAACAGCAATATTAAAGTACAAGCATCTGGGGGTGTAAGCTCGCTTGATGACATTAAAAAGCTCAAAGAGCTTGGTGTAGGCGGTGTTATTTTAGGTAAGTCACTGCTTGATGGCGCATTTAATGTAGAGGAGGCGTTGGCATGTTATCAAAACGCATAATCCCGTGTTTAGACGTTAAAGACGGCCAAGTAGTCAAAGGCGTTAAATTTAAAGGCCACGAAGTGGTTGGCGACATATTAACAATGGCTAAAGCGTATAGCGAAGCTGGTGCTGACGAACTGGTATTTTATGAAATTAGCGCCAGTGTTGAAAAACGCCTTCTCGATGTAAACTGGGTAGAGAGCATAGCACGTCATATTGATATTCCATTTTGTGTTGCAGGTGGTATTAAATCAGTGGCTGATGCAGCACGCGTATTAGAACGCGGCGCTGATAAAATCAGTATAAACAGCCCTGCTATTGCCCGTCCTGAGCTTATCAAAGAACTACATGATGAGTTTGGTAAACAATGTGTCGTTGTCGGCATTGATAGCTTTTACGATGAAGTAACTGGCAAATATTTAGTGTATCAGCTTACTGGCGATCCTAATGCGTCAAGCCGCACCCGTTATAAAACGCAAGAATGGGTAAAACGCGTGCAAGACTTAGGCGCAGGCGAAATCGTACTCAACTGCATGAACCAAGATGGCGTACGCAATGGCTACGATAACCAGCAGCTGTCTAAAATGCGTGCTTTGTGTGATATTCCTCTTATCGCCTCAGGTGGTGCTGGCACCATGCAAGATTTTGTCGATGTATTTAAACAAAGCCACGTTGATGGCGCACTGGCAGCCAGCGTATTTCACAAAAATGTGATCAACATCGGCGAATTAAAACAATATTTAATAGATAACCAAGTGGCGGCGCGACTATGCAACTAACCAAACAAAACCTTACCCAAGTTGATTTTGCTAAAAGCGAATTGATCCCTGCCATCGTGCAAGATGCCCGTACTGGGGTTATTTTAATGCAAGGCTTTATGAATCAAGAATCGCTGGAAGTCACCTTTGAAAAGCAAAAAGTGACGTTTTACTCGCGTTCAAAAAACCGTTTATGGACCAAAGGCGAAACCTCTGAGAATTACTTAGAAGTAGTGTCTGTCCATACTGATTGCGACTATGACTCTATTTTAGTGCTGGCTAACCCGCTTGGGCCAACTTGTCACTTAGGCACACAAAGTTGTTTTGGTGATGCTGCAAAACCAAGCCTAAGCTTCTTAGCGCAGCTTGAGCAAGTAATTGTATCGCGTAAAAACGACGACCCTGAAAAAAGCTACACCGCCTCTTTGTTTGCTAAAGATTTAAGCCGCAGTTGTCAAAAAGTGGGTGAAGAAGGCGTTGAGGTCGCTTTAGCTGCAATGAAACATGATAACGAAGAGCTAACCAACGAATCAGCTGATTTGTTATATCACTTAATCGTATTGCTACAGCGCCAAGGCCTAGAGCTACAAGACGTAGTAGCGTGTTTGCAAGGAAGACATAAGTAAGTTTATCTGCTCTTGTTTATTAAGCGCTGAGTTTGCTCGGCGCTTTGTTTAAAGACCTTTAAGTAAGTTGTTTACAAAAAGGCTAAGAGGCGCCGCGCTGAATACCAAGCAAAAAGTCTTTTAAAATAAAATAGTTAAAACAGAAAATGCAGCTGCGGAATATGAAAGGCTAGACTGCATCCAAGTCAGCTTTTAAAGTCTAAATCACGCTATTGCTGCAAGAGCTTTATTTTCTGGCAGTGAGAGCATTTTTAACGCTGCGCCTCTTGGTTTACTTTCACCTTGTTCCATTTCCTCACTCGTTATAACTAACATTAAAATAGCAAGCGAATACAGGTTGGGAAAGATTATTTTGTTGCCTAAGACTTCGTACTTTCTCGGGCGTAAATTCATGTACCGTAGTTAAGCAAAGCGCATCAAACTTTCGCATTAAAATAAAAATTATCAAATCCCCTTTAAACCTTTTTAGTCGCTCTATACGACTAAACTTAAAACAGCAAAAAAATGAAAGGGAATAATAATGATTAACGCATTCACACGAGTGACTCTGATTGGCGCTGCACTGCTATCAGCTCAAGCTTTGGCTTGGAATAACGAGATGACGCTACAAGACACAAAAAAGCTTACCCTTGATGCTCAATCACTATCAGCATTAAATGTTGCAGCAGGTTCGGGCTTTTTACATATCGTAGGCAGTAATACCGACACTGTGACGGTAAAGGCTGAAATTTATCAATATGAAGCGCATGACAACTACTGCCTTACTTTAGATAAAAGTGGCAACTCAGCAAAATTAACTGCGAATAATTGTGATAACCACAGTGAAGATCATACGCGCATAGATCTAACGGTGTCGCTACCAGCAACATTCTTGCTTGATATTACCGATGGTTCAGGCGAGAGCTCGATTGAAAATTCAGCTGAAACTAGCATTCATGATGGTTCTGGCGCAATTATAATCAATAATATTTCGGGTCAATTAACCATTGAAGATGGCTCAGGTGCAATCACTGCGAGCAATATTACTGACAGTGTAAACATCCATGACGGCTCGGGCAGTATTGAACTGGCAAACACTCAAGGTGATGTAATTATTCATTATGGGTCGGGTAATATCGATGTGCAAAACATTGTCGGCAAAGTCACAGTAACCGATGGCTCTGGTGGCATTTATGTTAACAAAGCAGGCAGTTTTACTTTACTTGCTGATGGTTCAGGTAGCGTAACAATAAAAAATGTACCTGTTCAAAATCTATAAGTGGCCGCGTTTGCTTAAAGTAATACTTAGTTTTGATGCAAATAATTTTGAAATATTACGCTAAAAACGTTTGATATAAGTCATGCAATGATTTTATTTTCACGTCTTTAATGGCATTTTTTCAAGCCCTTAGGTATCCTTTAAGCAACTACGAAGGATTAGCTATCACAAAAGGATAGTCCACTATGAAAAAGTATTTATCGGTATTATTAACAGGCCTTATTTTATCAGGTTGTAGCAGCTTAACAACAGAGCAAAAAGCAAGTATTGATAACCTCACGCCTTGTGAAAAAATCAATGGTTTATTAGCAGCCTACGACTCACGTTTTGAGGTGTTAAAGCGTACCCGCGTGAATACAAAGTACGCAGAAACCTGGACAGCTAAATACAATCTCGTTGGTGAAGCATGCCAAATCAGTGCTTTGGATGCCGATACAGTGACTTATCGTTGCCAAGATAATTACCAAGAACAAACGCAAGCGGTGGCCATTCATCAAAAGGCTGTTGATTTCACCCGAGCTTGTTTAGCGCAAAATAACTGGCACGAACAACAAAAAGAATCTGCTGATTCATTACGCACTACCTTTGTACTTGATGAAAAAAACCCAGCTATTTCAATTCATACCGGAAAAACTTTATCTCGCTCAACGCCTTGGTCTACCTCATTTGAAGTAGGTAAATCGGTAGCAAATAAATAGCATTAAAACCATAAAACAGGTCAGCAAATGTTGACCTACTTGCTAAGGATTTATGAATTCAACACCCCAAAAAAGTTCATCGCTATTAAAAACCGACTGCATTGGGAAATGCCACCGCCTCAAAGGCTATTGCAGCGGCTGCGGCCGAACTAGCGACGAAATATTTGACTGGATCATTTTATCAGACCAAGAGAAACAAGCTATTTTAGATACTCCTAGAGAGGATGCTAATACCCCATAGCTTATTAAGGTGCATTGCGTTGCGACGGGTCGCGTTTAAAGTCTTTAATTAATTGCTTAGGGTCAACCTGCTCGCGTTGCTTACTTGCTGCCTCAGCCCACCACAGTAACTGATTAAACGACCGCGAAAAATATTCGCGCCATGATGCTTGCTCTGCCTCATTGTTTGTTTCACCACTTTCAATAAATACATCCTGTGCTTTTGGCACATGGATCATAGCCGACACCGGCAAACACCCAAGTTCACTTAAAAAACTGCGCATCCCAACAGCGGCACGAACGCCACCCCACTGCCCCGCAGAATACGTAACAATAACGCTGGGTTTGTAAGCAAATAAAGAGCTACCAAAATGGTTTAATAGATTAGCCAATGCTGGACTCATTGAATGATTGTACTCAGGGCTGACCATAATAAAACCATCACTGGCTTTAATTTTTTCCGCTAGGTCATCGAGTTTTTTAGGCACCTCGGCTTGTGAATAAGCAAAGTGCGGTTTGAATATAGGGTCCAGCTCGTAGTCTAGCGGATCTATCAGTTCAATATCGTGATCACTGTATTGCTCAAGCAAACAGCGTTGGCATGCCTTGGCAACTCTTTCACCGAGACGTGCCGGCTTAGGTGGCGAGCTTTTTCGAACTGAACCTAAAAAAATTAATAGTTTCATGTACTGGCACTCCATTTTATTTAAATCATTATACGAATATAAACGTAAATTTGTGCGGTAGGTCATAAATAAAACCTACCTTACAAGCAAAACATAAAATGCATGTTTAAACATTAATGTGGATCACGCTTTACCCCTGTAGCTAACATTACTAAGCTTTATCGAGCGCTTGGCTTACATCAGCAATGATATCGTCGATGTTTTCAATACCCACTGATAAACGAATTAAATCGCGGCTAACCCCTGCGTTCGCCAATTCTTCATCATTTAATTGTCGATGCGTGGTTGATGCTGGGTGGCAAGCCAGTGACTTTGCATCACCGATATTTACCAAACGTAAAATCATATTCAGTGCATCAATAAAGCGAGTGCCAGCTTCAAGGCCACCCGCTATCCCAAAGCTTAAAATACCAGACGCTTTGCCACTAGTGGTTGTTTTACTCATTGCGTTATAGGGACTTGACGCTAACCCCGCGTAATTAACCCAAAGCACCTTAGGGTGATTCTCTAGGTATTCAGCAAGCTGTTGCGCGTTTTCACAGTGGCGCTGCATTCTTAGCCCTAAAGTTTCAAGACCAATTAAAATGTCAGAGGCGTTTTTAGGCGCAAGTGCCGCACCGGTATTTCTAAGTGGAACAACCCGGCAGCGACCAATAAACGCCGCTTCAGCAAAAGCATCGGTATAAACCACATTATGATACGACGGATCAGGCTCATTCATCATCGCAAAACGAGTGGCATTGGCTTTCCAGTCAAACTTACCCGAATCAACAATTATGCCGCCAATCGCCGTACCATGGCCGTTAATATATTTAGTAAGCGAATGCACCACAATATCGGCACCCAACTCAAATGGCCGGCATAAATACGGCGTTGCTACCGTGTTATCAACAATCAGCGGCACGCCTTTGCTATGGGCTATTTTAGCTAATCGAGCGATATCAACAATATTCCCTGCAGGGTTACCAATCGACTCACAAAAAACCGCACGGGTATTCTCATCAATCGCGTTTTCAAAACCGGCAAAGTCATCCGCTTTAATCATCCGCGCTTCAATACCTTGGCGCGGTAGACTATGCGCAAATAAGTTATAAGTACCACCATACACTTGGCTGGTACTGACAATATTAGTGCCCACTTCACACAAACATTGAATTGCGTAAGTGATGGCCGCCATACCAGAGGCCACAGCAAGCGCACCAATGCCCCCTTCCATGGCCGCAATACGCTGTTCAAGCACCGCATTAGTCGGGTTCATAATACGAGTATAAATATTCCCGGGTACTATTAAATCAAATAAATCAGCACCATGTTGAGTACTATCAAACGTATACGATGAGGTATTATAAATCGGCACCGCCGCCGATTTAGTTGTAGGTTCAGATTCATAACCGTGATGCAGCGCTAAAGACTCAAGTTTCATAATTATTTCCTTCAATTAATTTGCCACTAAGCTAGCATTTATTGGTTATAAAGTGCACATGAAATATATTAAAGGATGTTGAAGTAATTAGATTTAAGTTAAATTCTGCTAAGAGAGAATTATGTTAGTTTGTTCCACCTTAAACGAACACCTGCTTTTCTTAAGAAAGTGGACATAGCTGTTTATTATGGTTTAGGCTGTGAAGCGTGCATTGACTGATTGAACGTATCTTAACTCCAGATCGTCCTCTGGACTTTTCAGCTATAAAAAATAAAA
Source organism: Pseudoalteromonas sp. SR44-5 (assembly GCF_014163675.1). Lineage (NCBI taxonomy): Bacteria > Pseudomonadati > Pseudomonadota > Gammaproteobacteria > Alteromonadales > Pseudoalteromonadaceae > Pseudoalteromonas > Pseudoalteromonas sp. SR44-5. Next base: position 1,349 of record NZ_JACJDT010000029.1, on the reverse strand, counting down.
AGAACAATAATCTGTTGTATTTTTCACTTATCATTACAGCCAACTATAATTATCTTCTCGTAGTTTGTAGCTATTTGAAAAAATATTGATTCTCGTCAAACGGTGCTATAAGGAAATAGCCACTCAATACTCTCTATTTAAAACTTCTGTTTTTACAAAAAATGGACTATAGCTATTGTTATATATAGGAAAAGAAAAAACACAATTAACAGTGAGTTCTTATGAGTAATCCCACAAACGATCTCGAAGCGGAGATTGACCAGCTTAAAGTTCAGCTTGCAAACGCTAGAGCTGAAAATATAAAGTATAAGAAGTTGTTTGAAGTATCTGGGGACGCACTATCAATAATCGATCTGAAATCTGGTAAATTCACAGAATGTAACCAAGCTGCAATCAATATGCACGGCGTGGAAAGTAAAGACAACTTTATTAATTTAAAGCCTTCTGATATCTCACCTGAGTATCAACCATGTGGCAGACGTTCAGAGGAAATAGCCGCAGAACACATTGAAAATACTCTGACTAAAGGGCCACAGCTGTTTCAGTGGGTTCACTCTCGATTAGACGGCTCATCTTTTCCATGCCTTGTATCTCTGACTGTATTAAATGTGGATGGTGATGCTTTTATTTTAGCCATAGGTAGAGATATTAGTGAATTAGTTGAGACGCAAAACAAATTGCATAGTGCTTCAACAGACATAGAACGAATTAGCTACGCTTTCAATGAGGAAAAAGAAAAATTTGAACAGTTTTTTAGCTTAGCGCCGGTAGGCATTGCAATTAATAGGTTAGATAATGGTTTATTTGAGTATGTTAACAAGGAACTGAGTCGTTTTAGTGGTTATGACAAAGACGAACTAAATCAAATGGACTATTGGAAGTTGACACCAAAAAAGTACGAAGAACAAGAAAAAGAACAACTAAAATCCCTCTCAGAAACAGGCCGTTACGGACCTTACTATAAAGAATATATTCATAAAAAGGGTTATGAATACCCCGTACAATTGTCGGGCGTTATAATTAAGAGTGCAAATGGCGATGAGCTGATTTGCTCTGTCATCCAAGATACTTCCCATCAGAAACAGATAGAAACCGAATTACAAATAGCAAAAAACCAAGCTGAAACCAGTTCTCTGAGAATGAAATTGGCAAATGAATCAGCTCAAATTGGTGTGTGGGAGTGGGATGTCATTTCGGGAGAATTAATCTGGGATGAATGGATGTACTGTAATGGTCAACAAATTCTGTAGAGATTCTAAGCGGCATTTTTTAATTCATTATATTTCTGATGTGGCGTCATATAATTAAGCGTAGAATGCCTACGTTTGTAATTGTAAAACTGAATATAA